>JAAFHM010000439.1 GCA_013298375.1 Ignavibacteria bacterium
TACCAACCGAATGACGGCTTCTTCGCCTTCATGGTAGATACGCGATATGTCGCTGCGGCTTAGACGGGGCATGATTCTAGCTATGAAATTTTCGTTCCATTTTTTTTAGACCTGACCAGTTACCAATATGCAATCTCAGAGCATCGAAATCGTGGAGACCACAGCCAGAACATTGATATTAGTGGTTTGGCGCGAGGTATATACATCTGTCGCCTTCGTATTGGAAGCAGAACAGAAGTGCGCCAAATATCCGTTACAGGTTAAGCATTTGAGACCAAGAAAAAAATTTTCATCGCAGATTCTTCCTGACATACCGTTGTCAGCAGTCGGTGGTATTTTTGTTCTCAAGAATTATTTTTCTCCATTTTTAACCAATGAGGTATATTGATGAAAACGCTCAAAATCAACATTCTTGCGATTGCTCTTTTGGCAATCGTTATGCAACTGACCAATATGGCGTGGTATAGCTTGGCTGGCGACCGATGGCTAGAATTGGCAGGGCTGAAAAATGTAACCGACATGGCTGCCGCAACAAGTCCCTTGGCGTACGTCGCCTCGATAGTCAATGCCGGACTATTCTGTTTTATGCTAGCATGGGTTTTCACAAAAATCCGCGTAGAATCAGCGTTGCAAGGCGTTCTTATCGCTATTTCGTTTTACGGATGTTTTGTCTTTTTCGAGGCGATGACCAAAGATTTATTTCACCTGCGCCCGCTTATGATAACGTTTATCAATGAGGGGATAAACTTTATCAATTATACGCTTGCAGGGGCGGTATTAGGGGCGTGGAGAAAGTACGAAGCCTAAACATCAATCTTTTCCCGCCCTGCGTTGTACGCGCCGCAGGGCGGTTTCAAACCTCAGCACAACTGAAAACTTCCAAACAATAATGACCAACCACACGACACCATCAACAGCCGCGAATATTTGGACAATCGTCAAGCAATCGCTCAATGGCGAAGAACAAGACTACACGCAAGGCAGTATCCGCAAAGCGGTCTTTCTTCTGGCAATTCCGATGATTTTGGAACTCTGCTTGGAAAGTGTTTTTGCGGTTGTGGATATGTATTTCGTCGGCAAACTCGGCGCAAACGCTATTGCAACGGTCGGCTTGACCGAATCGGTCATGTTTTTGATTTACTCTTTTGCGATGGGCATTAGCATTGCGGCAACCGCAATCGTAGCACGGCGTGTGGGCGAGAAAAATCCCGAAGCCGCCGCTAAAGCAGGTGCGCAAGCAATCGTTCTTTCTGTCGGAATAGCACTACTCTTTAGCATCGTGGGGCTGCTTTTTGCTGATAATATCCTCGCGCTCATGGGCGCAAAACCCGACGTTATTGCCGAAGGCGCGGGATTTACGCGGACGATGTTGGGCGGTTCTGTCGTGGTCGTCTTAATATTCGTTATCAATGGCGTGTTTCGTGGCGCGGGCGATGCAGCAATGGCAATGAAAAGCCTGTGGCTTGCCAGCACACTCAATATTATTCTCTGCCCGATTTTTGTCCATTTTTTTGGACTTATTGGTGCGGCGTGGGCAACGGTGATTGCGCGTGGCGTGGGCGTTGCCTACCAACTTATTCGTTTGCAAAGCGGTCAGGGTATTCTCCGTTTGCAACTCCAACGCTTACGACCGGATTTTGCCATTATTCGCCATATCGTTGAAATTGCTCTTCCGGCTGCTTTTCAGAATATCATCGTCAGTGGTTCGTGGGTCGTCTTGGTGCGGCTTATCGCCGAAACAGGCGGAACGGAGGCTTCGGCGGGCTATCAAATTTGTATTCGCTGTATTATGTTTTTTATCCTTCCCGCGTGGGGATTGAGCAATGCGACAGCAACACTTGTCGGGCAGAATTTAGGCGCAAAGCAGACGCACCGCGCCGAAGAAAGCGTTAGGCTGACGGCGATATACAATGCGGTGTTTATGGCTGTTATCACGCTCGTCTTCGTGCTGTTTGCCGACGCGATTATTCGTGTATTCACGTTTGACACGGCGGTTATTGGCTATGGTGCGGAGGCATTGCGTATTATTGGTGCTGGGTATATTTTTTATGGTATTGAGATGGTCATGATTCAAGCGCTCAACGGCGCGGGCGATACAAAAACACCCACAATTATCAACGTCGTCTGTTTTTGGGTGTTTCAAATTCCTTTTGCCTACTTGCTGGCAAAAGGCTTCCATCTCAACGCAACAGGTGCTTTTATTGCCGTTCCGGTGGCAGAAACACTGATGGCGCTCGTTGCATGGTATTATTTCCGCAAAGGTGCATGGAAAGAAGTTACAGTATAAACCACCAAAGATGATTATTTATGACAACACCTCCACGTCCGTACAGCGTCCATCCCGCTACGCGCATGGCGCAAGATTGGGTATCTGCTCTGCCCTCGAAAACGGGAAAAACACTTGATGATTGGCGCGTTATCATTCGTGATGCCAAGATTGCCGAGCGCAAGGAACTTATTGACTACCTCAAACGCGAATGGCAGTTTGGAACGAACCAGGCTATTTGGCTGGCAGATATTGCCCAAGGCAACGAGGATTCTATTGCGATGTCAAGCGAGGCGGGGTATTTGGCAGTGGCAGAAAGCTGGATACAAAATCAATACGCCGGCAAAAAAGAGCATCTTCGCCCAGTCTATAACCATATTCTGACCGTTGCCATGAATATTGGCGAAGATGTGAATGCTTGTCCCACCAAAACGTACACCTCACTTTTTCGGCATTATGCTTTTGGACAAATCAAGCCCACGACCAATAGCCGCATTGACCTTGGTTTGGCGCTCGGTGCAGAGCCACCGCTTGGCAAATTGATTGAGACCGGCGGCGCTGCCAAAGGAGACCGTATCACGCACCGCATCGCCTTGACGACTATTGATGACATTGACGACGAAGTTCACCATTGGCTGCAAATGGCGTATCAAATGGACGAATAAGGAATCGTTCACGCCTTTTGAGAAGAAAACGCGGCTGTGTCCGGCACTTTTTCTATTTTTGCTGTCATTATTCTTCTTTTTCATTTGACAACGAATCATGGCACTAAAAATCTACACTAAAACTGGTGACGACGGCACAACGGGATTATTTGGCGGCGACCGTGTTCCCAAAGACCACTCCCGCATAGAGGTCTATGGAACACTCGACGAACTGAACTCACTGATTGGTCTGGCGCTCACACAAAATATGCCCCAACGCTTGACATCGGCATTATTGGACGTGTCTTCGCTGTTATTCACTGCCGGAGCCGATCTTGCTACTCCCCTCGCTCCGCCTCCCACCTACCCAATCCCGCGTATTGCTGAGGCTCATACTGCCTATTTAGAGCGACTTATTGATGAATACGATGCAGAATTGTCACCGCTCAAAGCATTTATTCTGCCCACCGGAACGCCAGCATCAGCCTCGCTGCATCTGGCACGAACAGTTTGCCGACGTGCCGAGCGTGGCGTAACGGCACTGGCGCGAAGAGAAAATATTGGCGAGGAAATTGGAAAATTTATCAATCGCCTTTCCGATTACCTTTTCACCGCAGCGCGTATGGCAAATCATCTTGCCAATGTCCCCGATACGGAGTGGAAGAACCCTTCACTTTAGGCTCGCTGTTTTTCAACATCTATCCGCTTATTCTATGTCCAATCTCGCTCACGCCATTGCTCTGGCAGCTACCGCCCACGAACATCAACGCGACCGCGCCGGAAAAACCTACATCCTGCACCCGCTCCGCCTGATGTTTCGCATGACCACCGAAGCCGCGATGACAGCCGCCGTGCTGCATGATGTTGTCGAAGATACCGAATGGACGATAGAGAGTCTGCGCGAAGAAGGTTTCTCGGAGGAAGTGCTTTTTGCGGTGGATTGTCTAACGCAGCGCGACGGTGAGCCGTATATGGCGCTGATTGAACGCGCAAAACAAAGTCCAATTTCGCTCCAAGTCAAAATTGCCGATTTAGAAGACAACATGAACTGCACCCGTCTAGACCGCCTCAAGGCTTCCGACACCGAGCGCCTCCAACGATACCATCTGGCATGGCGCAATTTGAAGGCGTTTTTGGAAGAAACAGCGTCCGAGCATCTTTAAACGGAACGACAAACTCACCGCACAATCTGGACTTGCCGCGTGTCGCTCTCAAGCGTGGCTGTGAGCCGAATATGATACGAGCCGCTTGCCAGCCAGCCGATTTTTGCCCGCACCGTATGTTTTCCGGCGCTTTCCACCGCATTGACGATTGGCAAAACCTCATTCCCACGCGCATCCACGAGCGTA
>JAAFHM010000507.1 GCA_013298375.1 Ignavibacteria bacterium
CATGAGCAACGCATCTCTTTTCTGATTCTTCAATGCGGTCAGTGCTTGGATATACTCTTCTTTACTGAACGTTGGAATGTTCAGTTCTGCAATGTTGTCAGGATGGTACAAATAATTTTCAAAACAGTAATAGCGCAAAATATGATAATTCGGATATTGTCCTTCCAAGCGCGTAATTTCGCCATCGGTGAGGAAATCTCGGTCGCGCAAGCCATGAATGCTCTTATCGTGCTTCATGCTCGAAAATACGGCATGAGAATTATTGATGCCAACAAAAAGAGTTTGCGGAAGCGCGAGGCAATTCAGCAAAATCGCGTTCTTATTTTCACAAAAAACAAGCCTCCTATCCGCGAGTAATTTACCCAAAAGATGTTTCGGAATAGCAATATCATACGCTTCTATGCTATCTTTCGGCATGGGAACAAGCGTCTGCGGCACATCGAAATCCAGCAAATCAAAATCAATCGTCGCGGCTTCGTCTGAACTTCGTGCATAATCAATAAAGCCCAACGCGTGGCTTGCCGTCCAGAGTTGAGCGGTATCGGGAATCCATTTGGTAACAATTTCTTGCAGCAAATTGAACTGCAATGCGGTGTTAAGGTGGCAATCCATTTCGTCAATAAAAATAATCGAATCTTCGTAATACTTTTTCCGCACGACAAAGTTCAAAAGCAGGATAACGACTTGCTTTTCGCCGTGCGAGAGTAAATCGTAATTGATAAGCGCGTCGCCTTTACGAAAGACAGGTTTTGCGGGCGTTGTGGGCGTTGCACCTTGGATTTCAACGACCTGAATTGTTGTTGAAGCATCACCGAAAATGGCTCGCAGAGAAGAATTAAATGGTTCAATTAAATCACGAAAAATCTTCACGGTATCTGCCTGAATGCCGCGAAAAATCGGCTCACGGACAGCTTTGTCAATGTTGTCAATGTATTGGAAAGCATCATTCACAAAGCGCGTGTCATTGTGAATGTAGGAAACGGGAGCGTCGCCGTCGCTGGCAATCAGCGCGGGATTAGCAGTGTTCGTGATTTCAGGAACGATTCGGATGCTGCTACGACCGAAGAATTGGCAAGATGTTATCGGCGTATTAGAAAATCGAAATGGATGGCTATCATCGTATTCAATACTATGTCCATCCGCAAAGTAAATGCTAGCAGCTCCAGCAAATGACTTTTTTTTTCGATAGTAATATTCTGGTGAAAACTTCGGGGAAATTATGTCATTTCGCAAGGCTTTGCTAATACAATCAAACGCATCAAACACACACGATTTCCCCGACCCATTTCCGCCGATAAGCAGCACCAGTTTTGCTGTCTCGGGAATATCCTTGATGGTTAGGTTCGTGAATCGTTTGAAGTTTTCTAGGTGTAGGGATTGGATTCTCATGGTGAGTCGGCTCAGAATGTGTATTGGCGGATGAGATGCATTGTTCAAAAACGTCTGTTCAACAAGGTTGTATCGGAAAATTATTCGGCTGCGCTTTAATAAAATATTGCTTATTCCGAAATCGTACTGTCTCATTCATCAATGCACGCAGACGAATGTTTTTGTCAATGTCATTTACGAGTTTACTGTAAGCATTAGTCATGGTCAATTTTGAAATGAAGTATAATTCGATGGTAAACTGACGGTCAAAATACCGCTTGAAGTCTCGAAGCATGAAATTATCGACGCAGCATTGGAATTTTCTCTTGATATTTATCTCTTCGCCAGCAATTCGTTTGCTATCGGTAATATTTTTCAATTCGACCAAAATCATCTTGTATGTATCGTTGATGCAGTGCTGCACGATAAAACAATCAACCATATTGGCGGTATCGCCCAAATGTTGGTTTTGGTAGTATAATTCCGGATTCAAAACGATGTAATGAGATTTTTCATCCAAAACAACGCCTACATTATTTTCCTCACATTTGTCGCAAATGTAACGACTCAACAAGGTATCCTTCCGTAATTGCTCAATCAGTTCCATTTTATGCGACCTCCGCTTGTTGATTCAGTCGTTCAATAAGCTCCAAACGCTCATCGTACAACTCTTCGGAAACATCTGCAAAATTTGTTTCACGGATTTCTTGTTTTGTAATGTGCATATCACCCGCATCAATACTGCCCTCATTGGTCATAACAAGATGATAGACGGCAATGTCTTTTTCGTCTATTGTATCGCCTAAAACTAAATTCCCCAGCTTGCTGAACATAAAGTCGCTATGCGAAGTCAGCATCACCCGCACGTTGTATTTTGTCAGTTCTGCCAAGATTTCCATGAGTTTGACTTGTGCTGTGGGGTGGAGGTGCGCTTCGGGTTCTTCAAAGATTAAGAATATTGTTCTTTTTTGAAATGCTATTTTTTCTGCTGGAGAAGCGTCGTCCTGCAATTCGCGGTATTGTGATTGTGGTGGTCTTGGCGTTGTGAGGACATATTTCAAGTACAGCACAAGTGGCGCAAGTGCAGCAACCATCGAAGAAACATGAGAAATATCTTGCCAGATATTGGTATCCTTTGGTTGAAAAACGATTCGTTTTGTCTGCTCCTCAAAATGAATCGTTCCTTTAATAATATCATTTTCAAGATGCTTTGCAAGAGTTGTCAATGGAGACACTTCTTGGTGAGTTTGTATTAGTGCTAACTGTTGAATATAGTCCGCATCTGGTGTTGTCAGGGAGGGCAAATTAATTGATCTGCGTAGATCAAAACGCCGAGTTGCAAGTTCAGCAATAATTGGCGAGAAAGATGTGTGCATTCTGTATAAACCTAGTCGAGAAGCAGGTAGATAATACATCTTCGAGCTAACAGACTGTAATGATGCACCGAGCGATTGAATGATATAGTTCCGTAAAAGAGCAGAAAATGTTCTTTGTGATATTGCGACAATACGTCCATTTTCAAATGTTACCGTACCACCAACTGGGCTAGCTTGCTGACTTTGCCTAATGACAATAGGCACTTTGGGAATAAAACCAGTTAAATGCAAAGGTCCTAATTCGTGCCGCGATGAAAACACTAACTCTAGTATATCCGTAGAAAGCAAAAGTGAGAAAGAGCCATGAGTATATTCATTATTTAGCTCTTCAAGACGATTGCCAAAAGTGGCTTGGAACAAAGGGGCTAAAATATCCTGTAGCGATTCTGCGAGGGTTTCCAAAAATAAGCTAGAAAATTCAGATGAGCCAACCTCGACCTCATTTTGCCCTTGTATTCGTGCGTTATTCAGCATCGCTAAAAGCGTTGTATCGACGGTACTATCCTCTGGGAGAATATGCCTTCCACTTCGTATTATCGGCTCTTGCAACTTACTTACCAACAAATACGCACAATACGCCGCATACGACTTCCCCACACTACTTTCGCCATACAGCAAATGTAGGTTTTTCGTCAAGTCCATCGTCAGTTCTTTGATGGGACCGAAGTTTTTGAGGGTGATGGTCATGTTGTCAGCAAGTAAAATGATGTTGCGCTAAAAACGGTTGCTTTCAATAATCAACTGTACGGCTTCGCGCAAGCTCTCGCGGGCTTCTTCCAGCGTTGCTTCTTGGACGTTTACGCCAGAGAGTTCTTCGACGTAGCCGATAAACCAGTCGTCGTGCTGTTCATAGACGGCGGTGAGGGTGGCGGTCATTTATTTTTCCTTTCGCATTGTGCTGCTTTGATAAGGAACGTGAAATAAATAAAAGCGTGTTTTAAGCGGCAATTCGATAATTTAATTCTGGAATATCGGGGTGTCGTTGGATTCTTTGTTCATCGACATCACTTTTATCGGTTTTTATTCCTGTCG
>JAAFHM010000544.1 GCA_013298375.1 Ignavibacteria bacterium
AGGCGAAAAGCATCTTTCGCTATGGTCTCGATGAGTTGAGGCAGAGTATCAAAGACTTTCCGTTACGACAAACGATGGAAAAGAACGATTTTATCAAGCCTTTAGGACTTTTGTATGGTACTTAGGGCGACGAGTTCAAAATCAGCATAATACGGCATAGCTGTTGTCTCCAAATTGTAATCAGTGGTCTCGAATTGTTGTTGTATACGGAGAAAGGTTGAGATTTGCATACCGGGTAAACCGTACTACGGCAGCGCTCTTTCACTCCTCAGCCGTAGCACGGAGAAGCGACTACCCTTCTTGAGTATAAATCCTGCGGCAACATCATCAACCAGTCCAGAAAGCTCATCAGTGCAAGCACCGTAGGCTTGGGCATAATCTACGAAAAAATGAGATAAATCTTGTAGCGAAAATATACCCCGCCAAGGGCTGTTATTGACCAGTTCACCAATGCCGATAAGACGTTTGCCAAAGCATTTCACCCCACAATAGCGTCATTTCGCCACAAACAGTTTGTTCTCCATTGCGGATAGGCGTATTTTCAGCCCTTGTTACCGTATTATTGTTCACTTTTTGGAGAATTTGTATGAAATCGTTGATAGTAACGCTTTGCTTGGTCTGCCTTTTTGCGCCATTGCGGGATTCCTGTTTTGCTCAATCCTCCACCATGCCACAAACTCCACCTTTACCCGAATATTCGCTCACGGGGATTGGTGTCTATGGCGGCGTGGATTACCGCCCAATGACGATGAATGCTCGAGGATTCACAGACGTTCCTACCTGCTGCCTACAAAAATATGGAACCCAGACCACGCTCAACTGGCTTGCCGGCATCACCTTCGACCATACACTCACAAACTGGCTCTTGCTGGATGTCAGGGCACATCTGTTTTCCGCGAAAGCCAATTTTTGGCAAGGAGAAAAAGTATTTGTTAACATCGGGTTTAGTGGTAATACTGGCGTGGACGTATCCATCAACCACACTTTGAATGTGAACCTGATGAACATTGGCGTAGAGCCATCGTTGAAAATGCGTCTTTTACCTATTCCCACTACAACGACGTTTGCGCCGTCGCTGTATCTACAAATCGGTATGAATACCTCGTTGGTCGTAGCAGATAATTATCGCTATGAAGAGAGCCTCGCACCAGACTCTCCTGCACGATATGTTGATAGAAATGGACAAATAAGCACCACACGTAACCAGCAAAATGGGCGGATTCCATCGTTGAATCAGCTTCAATTTGCCGTCTTTGCGGGCTTGGATTCTGAAATTTATTTGCAGCAGCTTTTTCCGGCAAACTGGATTCTTGCGCCGTTTGCGCGGTATTATGTTCCCTTGACAGCCATTACTGCAGCAAATGAACTTTCGTGGGGCAACGCTTTGCAAGGCGGCATAGCGCTTCGTTACCGTTTTATCACACCAAAAAATTAAGGAGAATCATCATGAAATTACGTCAACACTACTTTTTCACAATACTTGCTCTCGCGTGCATCTGGCTTGCTCATCACCAGAGTTTTGCACAAACGCTGCACGTCACAACGGTCACTTTCGGCACGGTTTCACTGGGAGATACGAGCGATACGGGATTTCTCACCATTCGCAATATAAGCGCAGACAGCGTTACGCTCCGCAGGCTGACCATCTCGGACACACGGCAGAATTTCACGCTCCCCAGCGTCAATAGCGATGGCACGACTTCTCTTGTTCTCAGCCCGAATCAGTCCATTCAACTTCCCTGCCGATTCTCTCCACGCGGAGACATCGGCGCACAACAATCCGACCTCACCATTTCCTTCACACGCGGCACGGCTCAACAGTCTCAGGTGGTACAAAATGCTCTTGTTGGTAGGCGCACACCGTTAAAACTCGTTCCACCAAGTCTTGATACGGTTTTGGTGGGTTCTCAAATAATTCAATCAGTGCTTATCACCAATCGGGGGACGCAGCGCGTTTTTTCGGTTGTTGAATTGCGTGCTATATCGTCGGGTGCGACTATTGCACTGAAAGATACAAACTCAAATTTCCTTGCCCTTGCTCCTGGTGACATAGCGTTTATCCCTATGGTTTTTAAAATACAACAAGCCGGAAATATTGATGGAATGTTGCGTATGATTTCAGGATTTGATACTCTTTCAGCAAAAATACCCATGTATGGCAGACTCAGAGGAGCGCGAGATGCGATGATTCAACCCGGCATACGTGCTGTTCCCGATTCAGCCGCTCCGGGCGATACGATTCGTCTCGAAGTGTATATAGCCTCAGAAAGCAGTTCACTAGACGATATATTTAGAGCCAGTCTGCCGAACTTTTCTGGAATATTTTCGTTGAACGGTAATTTGGCGCAATTACTCTCGACAAGCGGCGTACTCCCTTTAGTATCATCACAGCAATACAGAAGTGGACCAAGATATTTCCGAATTCTCCCTCAATTTTGGAGTGGCAGAGAAAAAGTTCTGTTCAGCATGACAATGCAAGCAATGGCAAGCGATACCGACCGAACAGAAATACAATTAACAGAATTTCAATGGGGAAATCCTGGGGAAAGAGGAGTTTTTGTACTGCCACCAATCAGTGGTTTTCTCAGAATAAAAACCTGCGCGGCTCGCGGCAAGCGCCTTTTCAAAGCACTCGACCCAAAAGCTTTCGCACTCCAAAGCCCCTTCCCTAACCCCATCAGTACGGAGTTTGCCGTAACATACACTGTGAGCGAAAAGCAACATCTTTCCCTTGCGCTCTACAACGCCCAAGGAAATCTTGTCCGCACCCTCAAAAGCGCCCTCCATGAGCCGGGCGAATATTCCGAGCGACTGGAAACAGGTTTTTTAGCCACAGGAACGTATTTTGTGCGTTTGGTGGGCGGCGCGGCGGTGGAACAGCGCGTGGTGAATGTGATAAAGTGAAAATGTGACAAAATAAATTCGTAGATTTGTAGGCTATACACTATCCTCAAACCTTGATACTATCATGCTCACAGTCTCTTCCCTTTCCATTCACTTCGGCGGAACGTACCTGTTCGACGATGTTTCTTTTATGATTGCCCCCAAAGACCGCGTTGGTCTGGTCGGTAAAAACGGTGCTGGCAAAACCACGCTGCTCAAGATTTTAGCCGGTATTCAAGAAGCAGAAGGCGGGGCGCTGCACAAATCGTCGGGCTTGACGATTGGCTATCTGCCCCAAGACGGTATTACCCAAGCCGGACGCACAGTCTATGACGAAACCGCAACCGCCTTTGCCGATGTCCTCGACCTCGAAGACCGCATCCACGCTATTTCCGACGAGTTAGAGCGCCGCAGCGACCACGATTCTCCCGAATACGAGGCGCTTCTGCACGAACTTTCCGACGCAAACGACCGTTTTGCGCTCTCCGACGGCTGGAATATTCGCGGACAGGTGGAACGGATTTTGACGGGACTCGGCTTTGAACAAAGCGCCATGACCAAGATGACCGAAGAACTCAGTGGCGGCTGGCAAATGCGGATTGAATTGGCAAAAATTC
>JAAFHM010000623.1 GCA_013298375.1 Ignavibacteria bacterium
TTTTTACCGAAAAGCCTTCGGGCAACGTTATGGAATATACGCCATTGCGGTTGGTTGTTGCGCCTGCAAGCGGGGGGCTTGTTTTTTGTGAGGAAGTCAGTGTAATACGCACACCAGAAAGTGGCATATTTCCTTCACGGAAGGTCACTTTTCCGCGTAACGTCTGCGGTATAGAAGCATTTTGGCTATGCAAAGGCTGATGAAAAAGCCATGTCCACACCAAAATCAATAAACCCAACGAGGTAAGGTGTCGTTTCATAAAAATAAAGAATAATATTTGGATAAAAGAGGATTCTAACGATTAGGCGCGGCAGAGTGAAACACGTTCACGCGACACGGAGCGAGGTACGAGGCGACTATTCAGTGAGAGAGGGGGTGAACATTTGCCTACAACCACGGAACTTACAAAAATTTCCTGATAGAGGCAAGGTGAGATTGCATATACGAAATACGTCATCCGACGGATTAACAAGCAGCCGTAGAGCGTTTGCTCATGAGCGACATCCCCGACCAAGGCTGCTTTCTGGTGAGTGTCGTGATTATTCGGCGGGTGGTTATTGCTGTATTACTGCAAAGCAAAATACGCAATCGTCTTATCCCACAACATAGAAAGCAAGCGCTTTTCGGCAACGATAACACTCGTGCGGCACGTCATACCAACGCTGAGAGGGGCTTGTTGGCGGCTGGCGCTTGGAAAATAAATGGCTGCTTGGCATCGTTCCGATAATTTTGAATCCCGCTTGTTGTCCTTGCCCATTCGTGAGAGAAATGTCCTTGGCAATAGACACGATGCGCCCTTCAGCCGTTCCCCATTCTTGAAACGGCAGCGCGTCGAGTTGATAGCGCACACGCAGCCCTTCCCTCAGAAAACCAATATCCCGTGCTGCGACAACAAACTCCACGCACTGTTCGCCACGCGGCGCAATGACGCAAAGCGGCGCGGATGGCGACAGCACAATACCGCTTGAACGCACGGACAGATTAGTAACAAAGCCACTCTTCGGAGAGCGAAGTACTGTGCGCTGGTGTTCCAATCGCAATTCTTTGAGGCTGCTTTCTTGTTCTGCAAGGCTCGCCATGACTTGCTTTTCGCGCTCCAATGCGCTTCGGCGATGACTTTGAAGCCACTGTTCCAACGCTTGTTCCTTTTGCTCTGCTTGCAAACGGGCGTTGTCGTATTCTTCGCGGCTGACGAAATTTTTTGCCCAGAGGTCGCTTGTACGCTGGAGTTTGGCGTGGGCGGCGGCAATTTCTTTGCGGCGCAGTGCGCTTTCGGCAAGCGCAACATCGCGTTCACGGGCAAAGGTCGGGAAATGGAACGTATGCTTGGCGGAAAGCTCCGCCAATGCCCGAACATCAGCTATTTCCTCATGCAAACGGCGCACACGCTCTCCAAGCATCGTCATACGCTCTTCCGAAGCGGCAGCATCCAAGACCGCAAGCGTGTCGCCTGCTTGGACGAACTGATTTTCCCGGATAGGCAGTGAGCGAATATATGCCGTTATCGTGCTTTGTACGGCATGGACACCGCTCAGAGGGCGCACTACGCCTTGCGCGTGGACGGACACGTCCACAACGCTAGCGTATGCCCACACTACCGCCGCGATAAGGACGGCAAGCATGGCATAGTAGGTGCTACGAAGCGCTTGGGACGGCTTACCAAGGGCGACGACAAGTGTGTCGTTTGCTTCGGCGGCTTCGATGATAGTGGGGGAGTGCATAGCGGGGTGAAATTGCTGTGAAGATGATGAATACTTGCTTTGTTGAAGGAAATACGGTAATTTTGTAGTGAATCTATTGTTCAACATTTTTGATAACACTATGCTGCAAATCACCATTGAACCTGAACTTCAGCAGGAAGTAGATACTATTTTTCAAAAAATAGGCGTTTCTGCTGATACGGTTGTTTCGCATTTGTACGAGTACGTGCGAGAAGAACAACGATTGCCAGAGGTCTTGCATATACCAAATGCTTTAACCAGAGCTACATTTGAAAGCACTGATAGAGGCGAGGATTTGATTGAGTATGCAACAACGGAAGAATTATTCCAATCACTCGAGGAACTGCGTGTGCCGAATAAACTGACACGGGAAACAATAGAGCGCTCTGAAGCAGGGATTGATGTTACCCGATGCTCGTCTCTGGAAGATTTGTACCAAAAGCTGGGAATCTGAAAATGCCGGAAATGCTTATTCTTGAGTACGCGAATCAATTTCACAAAGACCTCGCACGTGTGCAGAGGCGTGGAAAAGATATGGAGAAACTGAAAAGAATTATTGAGAAATTACGCGCTCAAGAGCCTCTGCCTGCGAAAAATCGAGACCATAAATTGCGAGGCGAATTTGTCAGCCAGCGAGAGTGCCACATTGAACCTGATTGGCTTTTGGCATATACTCAAAGTACAACTATCCTCAGGCTGGAACGAACAGGCTCTCACGCCGATTTGTTTGAGTAAGCCCTGATGCCCCCAGCGCCAAAGGCGGCAGTGCCGTTTGCCGCATCCAGAGCGCATAATACCTACCTTCGCGCAAAAGCAGTTCCTCATGGCTGCCTTCTTCCACGATTTTTCCTGCATCCATTACCAAAATTCTATCTGCCGCCGCAATCGTGCTGAGGCGGTGCGCTATCACGAGCGTCGTCAAGCCTTGAGTGCGAAGCGCCGTGAGTGCTTGCTGAATGGCAAACTCCGATTCGCTGTCGAGTGCGCTGGTGGCTTCGTCCAGCACGAGGAGTTGCGGCTGGCGGTAGAGCGCTCGTGCGATGGCAAGGCGCTGACGCTGCCCGCCGGAGAGGACTGAGCTGCCCCCCTATTTCTGGACAGCGAAATGATGAATTATCCATAATATTTTCAAGCCCTGTGAATCAGATTTGACCTTCCTGCCTCAAAGACGCAGAAGGGAGTTTTGTAGCCCAAGGCTTGAT
>JAAFHM010000183.1 GCA_013298375.1 Ignavibacteria bacterium
AGTGTTTTGTGACCGACAAATCAACGGCATTTATGAGCGTTGCCGAGCGCTTTTTGGGCTTTCCGCTTGGTATGGCAGAAGAAATACGCTTTGGTAAGTCGTAGCATAAGTGCAGCACTTTGCCTTCGATGCCGATACCATCACGCCTCCACGGGGATAACTCTGGCGCAGAATCAAACACTTTTTTATCGTGTAACAACGAGAAATTCAGTATTTTGTAGTAGTTATGTTGATACTCTTCTTTCGTTCCATTTTTATTCTCCCAACGATATGAAAACCCGCGTGTATGCTTTGGTTCTTCTGCTCCCGCTTGTTCTTCTGCTGACGGCTTGTCCGCAGCAATCACCAACTCCTGTCGGAACCGGTACGTCCTCAGCAGCGACATCATGGTTCGCCGATGGCGTTATTACGGGAATTTACAGCAATACTGCTGCCGCAGAGTTAAATTTGCCGGATTATCTCTATTTGGGCATGAAAGACATTTATTATTGGAACGGTAAAGTTCCGCAAAATCTGAATGTTTCGACATTCCCAACGCCCGATTCCTTGCTGAGTTTCACCATTACTCGCCCTGAAGACCGCTTTAGTGCTATCATTCAAGATGGTATCGGCTATTACAATCGCCTCTCCATGGGAACATCGTCACCAATTTTCGGCTTTGGCTCTGCCTACGTTGCTCCCGGCGAAGTCCGTTTGACGCGCGTTCTGGGCGGTTCGAGTGCGGCAAGTGCGGGTTTGCGACGCGGACAAAAACTCATCTCTCTTGATGGCGCAGCTATTCCCAGCACGGTTGAGGCTTGGAATGCAATGTTAAGCAATCTTGGGGCAACAACAACAATGGTCGTCGAGGATAACGATGGCAAGCGCAGCACAGCCACGGTGATGCGAACGGTCTTTAATGAACAAGTTGTTCCGACAGTGCGTACCTACACGGTTGCTGGAAAAAAAGTGGGTTATATTCTGCTTACTTCCTACACCCAAAGTGCTGTTGGCGAACTCACGACGGCATTTGCAACCTTAAAAGGGGAAAACATCACCGAACTTGTTCTGGATTTGCGCTATAACGGTGGCGGGTCAGTCGAAACAGCTGGATCACTGTGCAGCCATATCGCAACACAACTTGCCGGAACGCCATACGTGCGCTTGAAATACAACAGCCGTTATTCCGCAAACGACCAACAATTTACGATGACTTCCCAGCCGAATGGGCTTGCGCTCACGCGCCTGTTTGTCATTACCACCGACCGCACGGCTTCTGCCAGTGAACTGACTATCAATGCGCTGCGTCCTTATATCACCGTGAGAACCGTTGGTGCGCGTTCTTACGGCAAGCCTGTTGGCTCGAATATTCACATTCACCGCAAATCAGGATATATGCTGCTTCCGATTAGCTTTGCCTATACCAATGCACTCGGACAAGCCGATTTCAATACGGGTTTTGCTCCCGATATTCCTGCCGCCGACGATATTACCCGCGATTTCGGCGACCCGCAAGAAGCCTCGCTGAAAGCGGCTCTCTTTTTTATTGAGACCGGGCGCGTATCTGCTTTTGCAAAAACAACCGCACAACTAAGCGCCTCACAACCTATCATTTCCGACCCACAAGACGGAATGCGCCTTCCAGCGGTCTTGCTGCCGAAATAAGACGTGGATGATTACAGGCTTCGGCAAATTGGGCTGAAGACCACATATATCCTCAGTTCGGGGGCTTGCCTGAAGCATTACACTCATTCTGTCCACTTGCACCATGCTCAATCTCAACAAAATAGCCGCACCCTCGCCCAAGCGTTTTTTCTACGGTTGGGTCGTTTTGGGGGCGGTTTTTTTAATTTATGCCTCCGGCACTATCGGCGTTACGACGATTCCGCTTTTGAACGTCAAACTGCGCACCGCCTTTGGTTGGACGCATGAGCAAACGGTCTTGGGACCGTCTTTGCTATTTCTGATTATGGGCGTACTTTCGCCCATAGCGGGATTTTTGCTGGATTCGCTTAACCCCAAACGATTATTGGTTATTGGTTGGGTGTGCTTTATTGCCGCCCTTGTCCTGTATTCATCCATTACTTCCTTTTGGCAGTATATGGCGTTTTATGGGTTATATGCGCTGGGAAGCGTGTGTACGGGCGTGATTCCGGGGATGTTTCTCATTTCCAAATGGTTCAAGAAGCACAGGGGCATTGCGACGGGCATTTTTACGGTAGGGTCAAGTTTTGGCGGGACAGTTTTTCCGCGCTTTGCCGGATATATGCTTGAACGCGCTTCGTGGCAAGAAACCGCGCTTTGGCTGGCAGTGGCAACGGCAATTTTCGCTATTGTGCCGTGGTTTTTTATTCGTCTTACGCCGGAGAGCATGAACACCACGATTGACGGGCTTTCCGCACCCGTTATGGATGAAGAGGAACGTGCAAAAGAATTTACCACCGAAACACTCCAAACTGCGCTTAAAACAACGGAATTTTACGTGATTTTGTTTGTAACGGCACTTGTCTGGTTCAGCATCCAACCTCTCGTGCAAAACCTCAGTTTTCACCTGAAAGACGTTGGCGTAGAGCCATCAAGAGCTGGTGTCATCTTGAGTACGCTCTTTTTATGTTCCATCGGCGGGAAACTCTTTTTTGGTTGGTTAAGCGACCACGCCAATAAAAAAAATATCTTGCTAGCGGCGACACTCAATCTCACGCTCGGCGCATCACTGGTGCGTTTGACGGGTTTCATACACGAAGAATGGCTGTTTTACTGTGCCGCCGTTGTCTATGGCATAGGCTTTAGCGGCTCGTTTACGATGGTGCAGCTTCTTGTGGCGGAGCGATACAGCAAAAGCAAGGATTTCGGCAAAATTTTGGGAGCCGTCACCACCGCAGACTCACTGGCGGTTGTTGCTGGTGTGTATCTGCTTGGGGCGATGCGCACGGCGTTAGGCAATTACGATGCTGCCTTTACCGTAATGGTCTGCTCGGCGCTTTTGGCAGCCGTAGGCGTTGTACTGCTGAAGCAATTTGAGCGGAAGAGTGTGCCGTAACGATAACCGACGACGTTTCTTCACGCCCTCGCTGGCTATTCGATTATCGCTGGGAGGCGCTTTCACTACGTTTTGCCGATTTCTTCCGTTTTACCGTCTTTTCAAGCGACACCAGCGCCCGCGAATCTACATTGTCGTTGCTGTGCAATTTCCCTTTTTGCTTAAAATAAAGCATTGCCGTTGGTCGCCATGCAATGCGCATTCGGGTCATCAATTCCTCTACCGTCGCCCCCGCTTCTACCATCAGGATTCCGGCAGTGTGCCGCAGCGAAAACGGCGTTAAGCGTCCCGTACGCCCCTTCTGAACTCCGCTCGACTTTAAGCGCAGCAAAATCGCCTCGCGCAAACCGCGAATCGTGATGCGTCCGCCTTGAGAGCGATTGCTATAACTGAGCAGCATAGGCGAATCCAATGCCGGCGGGTGTTCTACGCCGTTCACATCGGTTGTGGTGCGGCTTTTGAGATAGTCTTGGATTGCCAATGCGGTATCGTGTGGGACTTGCACACGCTCGTCTTTAATGGATTTTCCTTTGCCTTGCATAAGCAGAAACGTCGATTTTCCTTGTTGTTCGAGGTCGCCAACGTCCAGTGACGTAAGTTCAATTTCGGAACACGCACATCCCAGCATAAGGCGGATAATCGCCACATCCCGTAACCCCGCACTATTGGAGCGGTCTATCGAATTGAGAAGAATATCAACTTCCTCAAGCGTTAAAAACGTGCGATTGTGCTGCTTCGGGCGGGCGCTCCCATAAACGCGCGTGGCGGGGTTTTTCTCCAAAACTTCGATGTCCACCAAATATTGGCATAAACGCCGAAGCGAAGTCATGTACGTTGCAATCGAAGCATCTTGCATCTTTTTTGCTTGCGCCAAATGCTTGCGATAGCGCTCTACATCTTGCACGCGGAAGAAGAATTTCCCGTCTTGGGGAAAAAATTGTACGAACTCCCGCAATGCCCGCTCGTATGTGCCAACTGTTTCTTTGCGCTTGGTTGTGAGCGATGACAGAAAATTATCTCGATGCTTGATAAGTTCCGAAAGTTTCATTTTCACGGGTTGGAAAACATCGTCAATCATAGCGCGTTCCTTGAAAAAATGTGAATCGTCATTATTGCGCAATATACGGCATTTGCAGCGTTCCCGCAAATGCGACTCGTTGCGCCCAAAAATTCACCCTACCGAATTATCACCATCGCCTTTGCACCAGTAAATACGCCGCTTTGCAGCACGTAGTGATAGACCCCTTGCGCTAAATTGCGTGTCTCGGTTTCAACGGCATAACGCCCTTTTTGCAAAATCTGCCCATCCAAAAGCGTCTGCACCGCATTTCCACGATGGTCGTAGAGAACCAATCGTGCGGCGGCGGTCTCGGCAAGTTCAAACTCAATCGTGGCGCGGTCTGCCACGGGATTCGGATAACTCTGAAATAATTGTGCGGCGGCAACCGTGCCATTTTGTGACGGAGCGCGTAAAAACGTGATATTGCAGATGCCGTCTGTCGTCCACGCGGCAGCGCTTGGGATCGGGCGAACACGAAGAAACATCAGGCTATCCGAGCGAAACGAGGCGGAATCGCTGCTCACCAGCATCGGCGTTATCAGCGTGTCCGGCACTGCCACGACAAACCGTAGAAGAGCGACCGTTCCTGCTCTGAGCGAATCAACATTGCTGAAATTCAGTGTTAATGCACCCCGCAGGGCTGCATTTCGCGGAAATGCGTTCTGTGCCACAAGTGACGCGCCCGCAAGTGGTGTTGTTGCACCGATGTACTTCAGCGAATAGGGGCTGTACGCCACGTTCACGGTAAAACGAAATTTTCGCAGCCAAAACTGCGTTCCGCCAAGCGTTGTCGCCACATCGCGGTTAATGAGCAGTGGTAGCGTGAGTGTGTCGCCAATCGTACCGCGCAACGTGGCGCTTGTGAAGGAAAATGTTATCGGAAAGTCCGGTCGGAAGCCGCGTCCGGCGATGGTTGCTTGTGTAACGCTGGTGCAAGGAAGTTCGGAACGCATTGCCATCACTGTATCAATACGGTTTTCGGTGCGAGGGCAGTATTGCAACGTGAGTGTGAGCGTCCCGCCAACCCGCACCGAATCGGTCAAAGGCGGTACGGCAGCAATAATGCGCACATCCTGCGGCACATTCACGAGCGAAAATGCCTGTACTGTCACATCGCCCGTATTGCGCACCGTCAGCAAGCGCGTGGCACATCCCAAAAGCTGTACGCTGTCGAACTGCACCGTCGGTCGCGGCAGCGCGGGCGCATCAATCCTCGTTTCTTGCACAATCACCCTCCCCGTCACTCCTGCGGGAATCAGGGTGAAGGGCGCTCCGCTCACCGCACGAGCAACAATGCTGTCAATAACAATAGGGAACGTGGCTCTGCGCCCCGTAATACTCGCAAATTGAACACGGAAGAGCGCCCGAACGGAATCAAGCCGTATGCTGCCCAACCGCAATTCCACGCCACCGTTTGTAGAGCGCATCAGCACTTGGCTTTGCGGCAAATGGTCGGAAAATGCGGCGACGGCACGGATTTTTGTTGTATCGAAAGCAAGGCGTAGTCGGATGTTCAGCGAATCTTGTACTTTTTGCGGTGAAAAAATCGGAACACTGACCGTGCCACACGTCGTGATGCGAAATGTGTCTGTTACCGCCGATACATTGTTGAACCATATCGGTAAGCCGAGTGGTGTCATAAAACTCGAACTTTGCACCAAAATTGTTGTGTCAATGTCGCGGCAGGGCTGTGATTGATACAGCACCATTCGTGCGGTGTAGGGACGGGCTTCCGTTGGGCGAAAACCCACGACAACCTGCGTTGGCGGCTGGTTTGGCTGAATGGTAAACCGCCCCACAGGAGAAATGACGCGGAATGCCTGTGGAGTCGTTGGAAAGCCGTCTGCTGCCTGAAAGCCGATGGAATCTATCACCACAGGCTGCGGAGAAGGGTTTTGCGAAATACCCGTCGGAATGCTGATGCCAACGCTCTCAGGCATAGCATCCATGCCAACGATCGGCGCAACGCGGAAATTTATCACGGTCGGCACAGGTGTAAAGACCAGTGTTCGCCGTCCCGTCAGGTCAATCGTGAAGCGCTGTTGCTGTGCGGGGCTTTGCGCAACAATGGAGAGCGATGCCGCATTGAGAACGTTTTGCGGCGTGGAAATGGAGCGCGGACAAAAGCGAATCGTGATGGTATCGGTGGCTTGCGGAGGAATTTGGTACGGCGTTGTGCCATTTGGCGAAAAGCGCGATGTCCACGTGAAAAACTCCGGCTTGCTGGCGGTTGGTTCGTTGTCGTTCGCCCCAATAACGGCGCTTTGAACGGTGAAGGCATTGGCAAGCGAGGAATTGAAGAGCGTGGTAGTCGCTGTGCGGCATTCGCAAGGGCGTGTAAAGCTGATGTTGACAGGGTTTGCGCCCGCTTCGAGGTCAGAGCGGATGCCGCGCCCTTGGAATCGTCCCGTAACACTCGCCGGACACGGTGATTGCGAAAAAGCCGTGACCGTGCCGTCGTAGCTTATTTCTTCTTGTGGCGTAAAGGTCACGCCAAAGCGCACCGTTTCTCGCGGTTGTAATTGTGCAGACAGCGCCTTTTCGCTCCAATGCAGCGTAAAGCCGTTGGGAAGCGTGATTCTATCAAGGCTGATGGGGACAAGTGAAATATTTTCCACCACAATCGTATCGCGCTTGGTGTCGCCTATTTCCACTGCCCCAAACGCCGTGACGGGCGTAATAAAGAGCTTTGGCGCAACGGAAGTCCCGCGAATACTCAGTTGCCACTGCTGCCCTGCGGCAGTGAAGGTGATAAAAGCAGCGTCCGTGCGGTCTTGCGCGAGGTCGTTGGGGATATACCGAATATCAACAGCAAGCGATCTGCCACTGGGAATTGTGGTGGAAACAATATTCACGCCGTCCAAGCCTGATATAAGCTGGAAGCGCCCCGTAGGATTATTAAAACGAATGTCCGTTAATACTTGGTCGGTACCGGAAATATTCACGATGGTAAGTGTTGCCAAGCTACTTGAACACCCCAACACTCCGTCAAGCCTCGCCACAGGCGGTTCGATACGAAAAATCTCTTCTGAGCCGCGCCCTTGCAAGGTTGCGCACGTCGTGAAAAAACAGCGCTGCTCGGAAACGCAGATTTCATCGGCGTAATCGGCACTGGCGCTGGGTCGAAATGCGATGGGAATGTTGACCGCACCATTCGGTGGCAGCGTGAAGGAGCGTGCGCCCGTGAGGAAAAAATTATCGCCTCGACGGAGATACACCACCACTCGCAAGGTGTCTTCAGTGCTGGGGTTTGTGAGGCGAACCGTGCTTGTGCCTTGCTGTCCGACGGTAACGGTACCAAAATTGACCGCATTCGGCAGAAGATTGACCACCGTCGCATTACCGCGCCCTGAGACGTAAATTTTTTTCTCAAAACTGCACGTCGCGCCGCCCGGAAGACCGCTTGGAACGCTGGCGCGAATAATCACCGAATCCCGCACCAAACCCGGTTGAAACGGTGCAAAACGGAGAAAATTGGGGTCAACGAACAAGCCCGGACGCAGCAATACCGGGTACCGCAGTGAGCGAGAGCGCATGAAGGCAGGAACAATCACGGTATCAATGCGGACATCAGTGCTGGAAATAGCGCTTTCCCACGTAAAATCGAATGGATCGGAAATACCACTTTGCGGACATTCACGCCCGAAGGCAACGCTGTCCAACCGCGCCAAACCATAGCCGCGCCGAATAATAATCGCCTCTTCGATGCGCCCCGCAAGCGGCAGAGCCAATTCCGGCTGGCAAGCATCGCCCGTGCGGACGCGCAGCGTGTCGAAATACGTGTTTGCGGTGTCCGTCGCTGAAAACCGCACCGTTACTTGCGCCGACGCATCGGCAGCCAGCGTTTGCGTGAGATTACCGATGATGCGAAACATTTGCGCTCGTTGCTGCCGGAATCCTTGGAGGGCAATGGGTTGTGTCCCCGTATTGCGCAGCGTCAAGGTTTGGTCAATAAACGGCACTTCGCGGTAGCCCGCATACAGCGTTGCAAAGGTGACGCTTGCGGGGGAAGGCTGCAACACGGTTGTTCGCGTGAGATTAAAGGGGATGTCGGTAGTGTCGCCGCAAAGATTTTCGCGGGCAATCCGCAAGGTGGCGCGGATGTCTCCGGTGAGTTGGGTGGAAAGCCGCACCGTTGCTTGCCCAACGCCTCCGGCGGGAAGCGTTATTCGCGCCGGGCTGACGGAAAATTCCCCTGCGGCAGCACCCGAAAAATTGAGCGTAATATTTTCAGAACAGCCCGCCGACAGCGATTGTATCACGACGTTATAGGTACGGACTTGCGCACAGCTAAAATTCTCACCTACCAAAGTCGGCTGAACACTGAACGAAGGCGGTATGACGCGGTTTTGTGTGGGGGCTTGGCAACGAGCGCCGGAGCGGAGTTCGCAGAGCGTGTTATTTGGGCTTGCGTCGCAGAGCCTCGTTGCATTGGCGGCTTCGTTGCAGCGATTGTACAGCACCAAATTTGGCTCATTCCCCCGCAATGCTCTGTGCAAGCCGCATAAAACCTCGTTTTGCGACAGTACCCGCGACCACAACCGTATTTCGTCCATCTGTCCGCGAAAAGTTGAGTTCTGCTCCCCAAAATTGCCCAAGGCGTTGGTGCTGCCGATTTGTAATTTGAGCGAGGGCGTTTGTAAGGTGCGAAGGCGGCTTGCGGGTGCGGTGGCATTACGGTTTTGTGCGACCTGCACGCCGTTGAGAAAAATGGTAGCAGTTTGCGTTGCGCCGTTAAAGACCGCCGCAATGTGATTCCATGCGCCATAGCGCCCCGCAAAACTTATACGGGCAATCGTATTATCCATTGCGCCGAGC
>JAAFHM010000512.1 GCA_013298375.1 Ignavibacteria bacterium
TCAAGCCTTGGGCTACAAAACTCCCTTCTGCGTCTTTGAGGCAGGAAGGTCAAATCTGATTCACAGGGCTTGAAAATATTATGGATAATTCATCATTTCGCTGTCCAGAAATAGGGGGGCAGCTCACTTCGCTATAGAAATTGACAGACAAAATAACTAGAACGAGAGCAGCAATAACTGCCGCTAGAAGTGCTTTTTGCTTTTTCATGTACTCGAAAAGAAATGAACTTCCCACCCACAAAAAAATAGTTATTCCCGCACAAGACCCACTTGGTCAGCTACACCTCATCGTCTTGCACTCGCAGCGCGGCAGGTGGGCAGAAAAAACTACCACACTGCTTTTTAGCCTCCTACCACAACCCTTCGCGGAAGCAAAATACAAAAAGTTGCGATTTTTGCACCATCAAATTCCGCCGTAACTCCTTGTTACGCCGAAACTTGGATATGCGCTACGAATTTGATTTTTTTTTAGATTTCCAAATTTATTTTTCAAAATTTACTTTTTCTGAACAATATTTCCGTGCACATAAAGACCACCGACCCCTAACAAGGTCAGGACTGCGAAGAGCATCGCTGTAGCGATAGGTTTGCGGATGGAGATAGCGGAAAGGCTCATGAACAGGCGGGTTTAGCGGGTTATGAAAGAAAAAGAGTCAGTCCCGCAATGCGCCGAAAGCAGGGGGAAGCAAATATCGAAGAAATTGCTCACCAAGTTCTTGATTTACCAATGTCATGTCATTGCGAAATTCATAGAACTTTGGCTGACATTACGTCTGCCTCTGAGTAGGGTTGTGGGTTCCTATGCCAATTTTTTTCAGGACAAGACAGTTTCTACAAATTATGCTCAGAAAAATTGCCGTAGAAGAGAAATTTTGTGTAATTTAGAGGCTGTTTTGTTAAAACACAAATGATTTATGCAATACGGATTGCATTTCAATAATTATCGTTTTGCGATTTTTTTTGTTTCTACTTTTGTTTGTCATTATGAGTACAAGTATTGAGCAGCGTTCCGATTTTCGGAAAATGGCGCTATTTGTTGGCGTTGGTTTGTTGTTTATGTTGGGTATCGTTTTCGGTGGATTTTATGCCGAAGCGTATATCAATCCTTGGCTTAAAGGTAAACCGGAGCGTTACGGACAAACCGTTCTTCAAACGCCAAAAGTCGTTATAGCGATGGAAAACCCGCAGCCGACATCGGCTTTGGAGGAGATATTGAAGGCTCCCGTTGCTCCCCCGGCGGATGATCCCAATCTCAAAGTACGCGAAGGACTGATACTTTGGCTTCGCGCCGATGCTGTCCCAGCAGGTATTAAGCATTCCGACCTTGTTGCGATTCTTCCCGATGCTTCGCCTCAGCGCAATCATGCCCGCCAAATGTACCCGATTAGCCGCCCACGCTACTCGCAAGGCGAGATAAATGGCAAGGACGCGCTGCATTTTGACGGCAAAGATTCGTTCTATTACTACGAAAATAATTTTGGTATCAGCCCTGCAACTGTTTATGCGGTCTGGAAACGAAAAGAATACGGCGGACAGCCCTTCCAACGCCTGTACTCCAGTGGTGGCTTCGGTACGGACTATGAGAATGCGAAATCCATGCCTCCCGGTCAGCCCGCCGTCAACGGTATTTATTTCAGTGCTTTCGACCCGAAAAACGACGGCACCGATATTATTGACGCAACACAACAGCCCGTAGCCCCAAATACTGACCCAACACTCCACAAAAATATTTCCACACAGCCCGTAGATTTGCGCCGCTTTATGATTGGGCGCTTAAACCATGGTCCGGTGCAGTTTTTCTCTGGTCAGTTGGGTGAAATTTTGCTCTTCAATCGTGCGCTCAATGCCGAAGAGCAGAAACAAGTTGAAAGCTATCTAACAGCAAAATATAAATTGAATCAACCAGCACAATAATCACGCATTTTTCGGCATAATGACCAAACGAGCAAGGCTTCAACTCACAGGCGCAATGCGGCTTGTGGGAACAAATGAATTCGGCAAGACGACCACGTTTGATGTACAACCCGAAAATGGTGGTGACGGCTCGTCTGCATCGCCTATGGAGGTGTTTCTGCAATCGGCTGCTGCGTGTTCGGGGATGGATATTCTTTCGATTATTCGCAAGAAAAGAAAAACAATCACGGACTTACAGATTGCTATTGAGGGCGAACGCGCCGAAACGCACCCGCAAGTCTATACCTCAATCACGGTGAAGTACATTTTAACAAGCCCTGATGCTAGCGAAGGCGATATGACTCGCGCTTGCGAACTCTCTCAAGACCAGTATTGCAGCGCTTTTGCCATGATTAAGCAGAGCGGGTGTGCGGTTTCGTGGACGTGCAGCGTAATACGACCATAAATCTCAAACGCTATTCACACTTTCAACGACATAAATTAGGATGTATCCCACGCTTGGGATACTGTCTTTTCTCATCATCTTATTCGATACTTGTTTATGAGCAAATCAGCACTGGATTATCTCGTGCCAAAAACCGCCGCAGCACGGGCGCGGTACAAATCGGGCAATCGTCCTTCTTTCGCACAATTTGTGCAAGATTATATCAATCAAGAAGTTGACGTTCAAGGTAGTTTCTTTGATTTTATGACCGACCGCAATACCTATTTTGATTACAAACTCATCGGGCATCACGTTGATTTTATCATCCGCCGCATGATTCCTGAGGTACTTATCCACTCCAAAAAGCAAGATGAACGCATTGTCCGCGACCACTACGACCGTGGCAATGATTTTTTCCGTTCATTCTTGGGTCCGCGTATGGTTTATACCAGCGGCTTTTTTGTGGATTTGGAAAATGATACTCTCGAAATGGCACAAGACCGCAAGATGCAAATGGTCTGCCAAAAACTCCATATGAAGGAAGGCGATCGCCATTTGGATATCGGTTGTGGCTGGGGAACGCTTATTACCTATTCTGCAAAACACTTTGGTGCAAATTCAACAGGTGTAACGATTGCTCAAGAAGGCTACAACTGGGGTATGAAGCAAATTGCGGACAATGGCGTAAGCGACCGTTCGCGTATTTTGCGTATTGATTATCGCGATATTCCTCGTCAGAAATTTGATAAAATTACCTGCTTGGAAATGGGCGAACACGTTGGTATTCGCAAGTTTCAAGGCTTTATTGAGCAGATTTACGACCTTTTGGCGGATGACGGCAAATTTTACATCCAACAAGCTGGTTTGCGTGCAAATCCGGGTATTTTCACGGGTGGTCAGCACTGGGAAGATTTGATTTGGGGATTGTTTATGAATGAATACATTTTCTCCGGCGCTGATGCCAGCACCCCGCTTGCCTTCTTGGTAAACTCGCTCCAAAAAGCAAACTTTGAAGCAAATACGGTAGAGAATCTTGGTATTCACTACTCTGTGACGATTCATCGTTGGTATGAGAATTGGATAGAAAACGAAGAATTTATCAACAGCACCTACGGCGTATGGTGGTTCCGTTTGTGGCAGATTTTCCTTCGCTGGTCGGTGGATATTGCAGCGCAAGGCTCTTCCACCTGCTGGGGCATTGTTGCTCACAAAAATCTTAATGAAACAAAGCGCCACGAGTACATCGGCAAACTCAATCTTGGCGAACGCGCCACCGAGTTAGCTGTTCCGATGGAACTCTAAGCCCGATGTTCGGAAAAAGAGCCTTGTCTTGCCGCTTGGCAAACAAGGCTCTTTTTTTCGTTGTGCTGAATATTACGCGAGCTAGAACTAGAATCTTTCATC
>JAAFHM010000433.1 GCA_013298375.1 Ignavibacteria bacterium
GAACTTTCATGTCAATGGTAAGGTTTTAAGCGGTCAGCAGAAGAAAACACTTTTTTTGTTCCCGATGTTTTTCTCTCTGCCCCAGATTCTATCTGGCCTAGAACTCAACTTGCCAAAGTAAAACTATCGTTATGGGTGAAGACGCGATGCATCGCGTCTTTACGGCATAGAATCTACGTCATGGATGACGAATCTATCGTCCGAAAGGGAATAACGTCACTACACTATGGTTTTTATTGTACTCCTTTCGGAAGTTTTGTATGGTACAGAGTGAATAGGTATTGACTTGCCTCGGTGTGAGGGGATATGACCTGAATAATGACAATTTCCGTTTCATTACTTTGCCACGTGCCAAACTTTCCCTAATTTCTCGCGCTTCAGAGACGATTCACGCAAAAGTTGCTATATTTCAGAGAGTTTTTCCTTCTTCGTTATGACACGTCTTATTCTCTTGGCTATTATTCTTTTTGTGGCAATAACATTTTTCTTTATCGCGCTCAAAGGTATTTTGCGGCGTATTATTGGAGTACGTGCGGCGCAAGTACCTCAGAGCAAGAACCGTGTCTTATACAAAAAGGATGATGTCGTCGTGCTTCAAGGCGAAGCCCAGCCCAGTTCACCACCAAATACGCCGTAAAAGAAACCTTCGCGGCACATTCACTATTTCCTCAACCACCTCACACACGGCATATACACTCACTTTACCGCGTCAAAATTTCTATGAGCAAACATCTTTCCACGACACCGGACGGGATTATTTCCCGCGCCTTCAAGGAAAAAAGCACTTCCGATAAAAGCATTGCTAAAAGCCCTCCAAGCGGCTTGGTAACTGCCATTGATGTCGGGACGAACTCTTTTCATGCCGTCGTTGCAAGCGTCAGCCCCAAGGGCGTATTCACGATTCACAGCCGCGACAAAGATAATGTGCGACTTGGCGAATCAACAAGCGATATGAAATATATCACTCCTGAAGCAATGGAGCGCGGGGTGGCAGCAATGAAGCGCTTTGCGGGAATGGCAGCACAAGCAAAAGCGCCCGTGCGGGCAATAGGAACGAGCGCGATGCGCGAGGCACTCAACCGCGATGAATTTGTGCAGCGCGTCCGCGAAGCCACCGGCATTGAGATTGAAGTGGTTTCTGGCAATGAGGAAGCGCGTCTTATCTATCTCGGTGTTCTTCAGGCTCTACCGATTTTAGATACCAAAGCGTTGGTTATTGATATTGGCGGCGGCTCGACCGAGACCATCGTGGGTTTTCGGGGCGAGATGCTCTACGGGCATAGCGCAAAGCTCGGTGCTATCAGGCTTACGCGACGTTTCTTCTCGGAGGAACGACTTTCGACAAAGGCAATCAAGGACTGTCGTGATTATATTCGTGGCGAATGGGCGCTTGTTTTTCGCTCTATTCATGTCTGCGGTTTTGACAAAGCCGTTGCGAGTTCCGGGACGGCACAAACTATTGCGGCGGTTGCTCTCGCGCAAAAAAATCGCTTGCCCGATGACGACGAAAGCGAATCGCTTAATGGCGTGACGCTGACGCAAAGCGAGATTTTATCGGCTATTGAATTGATTTTACAGGCGAAAACGGCAAAAAAACGTGCGGAAATTCCGGGTATGGACATCAAACGTGTGGATATCATTGTTGGTGGTGCGTTGATTCTGGAGCAGATTATTACACGGCTCAATGTCCGCGAACTGACGATTTCCGATTATGCTCTGCGCGAGGGAATTTTGCTGGATTATTATCAAAAGCAATTCGACATTGAGCGTTACCACCATCTGAGCCAATTGCGCTACGAAAGTGTGATGAATCTTTGCGATACGTGCCAAATTGACAAGCGCCACGCAGAACACGTGCGCAAACTTGCCTTGCAAATTTTTGATGAATTAAAAGAACAGGGATTTCATGCGCTTGGCGAAACCGACCGAGAATTGCTGGAAGCCGCATCGTTCCTGCATGACGTGGGGTATCATATTTCCTCCGACCAGCACCATAAGCACAGCTACTACATTATTCGGAACTCGCCACTTCTGGGCTTTACTAACGACGAAGAAGAACTTATTGCCAATATTGCGCGGTATCACCGCAAAAGCCACCCCAAACTCAAACACGAAAATTTCCAGCGCATTCCGCCCGGAAAGCGCCCTCTTGTTTCCTTGCTTGCAGGGATATTGCGTATTGCCGAAGGCTTAGACAGGCGGCGACAAGCGATTATTCAAAAAATTACTATTCTGAATACCGCATCAGAACTCGTGTTAGAGATGGAATGCCGCGAATGCGAGGAGACTCCAGAAATTGAGATTTGGAGCGCTGAACGGCGAACAGCGCTTTTGGAAGAGCAGCTTGGGAAGAACATAACATTGCGCGTCCGGTAGCAATTGAGCGTGGAAGCGCTTTTTGTGAGTCGTAAGGCAAAGAAAAACCCTTGCATCGTTACGATGGCAAGGGTTCCTTTTCGTTCGGTGATGGTGTTTCTTCAAGAAACTGTCCATAAGCGTTTGGTGATTACGCCATCGTACCTTTTGCTCTGGCTTCTTTAGCAAAGGCGGTGTAGCCTTTTTTGTCCAGCGTGCGCAGTGCGCGAGTGGAGATTTTCAAGGTGACAAATTTTCCTTCTTCTGCTACCCAAATACGTTTTTTCTGGAGATTTGGGAGAAAGCGGCGGCGTGTCTTATTGTTGGAGTGCGATACGTTATTGCCATACTGCACTGTTTTGCCGGTGATTTCGCAAACTTTCGACATGGCTTATTGAGAATAAGTGTTTGATAATGATGTATTTCATTTTTCGTAGCCTCAAAGATAGCACTTTTTCAGGATATTACCAAAAATTCTTTTTGATTTCCAGCATAAAACCTCTATTTTCGAGCCAATCGGAAAGGAAAACCTTTCTCAAGTGACTACAATGTGGTCATGCCCTCTTCATATTTCATACTCTTCTTTGTCTATGACCCCAATTTTTGACCTTCACTGCGATTTACTTTCCTACATCACCGGTATTCCCGATGCTGACCCCGAAAACTCAACGGAAATTGGCTCATCGCTTGTTTCCCTGCGCGATGGCAATGTGAAATTGCAAACAATGGCGATTTACGTGGCGACCGGAGAGGGAAGCACCGAAAGCGGCATAGAACAAAGCGTCGCCTTCCTGGAACTCTTGGATAATTATGACGAATACGTTCAGCATATTGACGAAGCCGAGGATTGGCAAGATGTGTTGGAATCTGACCGCACAACCATTATTGCAGCCGTTGAGAACGCTTCGGCATTTTGCGAAGAGGACGACGACCTTGATGACGGTTTGGCAATGTTTGAGACGATGATTGAAAATACGGGCGCGATGCTCTATGTCTCGCTCACGCATAACGACGAAAATCGCTTTGGCGGCGGCAACGACGCGCCCGGCGTGGGCTTGAAATCCGATGGACAGGTGCTGTTGGAGTATTTGAGCGGAACGAATATTGCCGTTGATCTCTCCCACACGAGCGATGCTTTAGCACGAGATATTATCGAGTGTATTGATAAATTCAGTCTGGATGTTCCCATTATCGTCAGCCACTCGAATTTCCGCTCCGTCCACGACCACGAGCGAAATTTGCCGGATGATGTGGTGAAGGAAGTTATTGCGCGTGGCGGGCTTATCGGTATGAATTTTTACCGCGAATTTTTGCACGAATCCAATCCTGATGCACTGTACGACCATATCTTGTACGGCATCAAGCACGGCGCAGGTGAGCATCTGGCGTTTGGCTCCGACTTTTTCTTTTCGCTTGGTACAGACGAAGATGAGGATGAAGACGAACAGGAAGATTTTTTTCACGAACACCGAAATTCTGCTCAGTTTCCCCATATCTTGGAGCGCCTGGGCGGTATGATTTCCGAAGAGCAGCTTCACCGCATTGCGTATGCTAATGCCTATAATTTCTTGCAGCGTCTTTGGGGATAGTGCTGGTACAACCTTTCTGGCATTACGTAAAAATTAGGGCTGGATAACACCTCTGCTTTTGACGTAATGCCATAATCGGTGTCAAATATTAACTGGTCAGTTCGATAAACACTTCTTCCAACGACTGCCGTGCCTCCGAAAGGTGCGATACATACACGCCTTGCGAGGCAAGATGGCGATTGAGTTCCGAAAGATTCCCCTCGCTGAGTGCCACATACACCGCACCATCTCTCACTTCTGCCGAAAGCGCTCCCGAATACCCCCGAATAACCGTGCGAAGAAAATCCGTATCCTCCGCTTCCAAACGAGCAATATTGCGGCTTGTGAGTTCTTGTACCGAACCCTGTTTCACGAGTTTCCCATTTTTTATT
>JAAFHM010000629.1 GCA_013298375.1 Ignavibacteria bacterium
TTTGGATGTGATGGTGCAAGTGGATATGATTGGGGAAGGCACGGACATTAAGCCAATTAGTATTATTGTGAAGGCAGATTTAGTGCGGGCGCTCTCCAAAACAATGCAACAAATCTTTCGCGGAATGCGGTATTACGACGGCTTCAACGAAGAGGCGAATGTCTGTGATATTTACGCCTCGAACGATGCCGCACTCGTACAAATTTTAGAATGGATTTCTGAGGAAGAACAACTAGGGGTAACACTCCGCAAGCCCCGCAATGGCGGTGAAAGCCGCTCCCACACAAGCGCCCCACAACAAGCAGAGCTTTGGCAATTAACTTCAGTGGAAAATCAATCCATCGAAACACACGGGCTTACGCTTTTCGATGGTTATCTCCGCCCAACACCAGTGTTGAAGCGCTCTTCAAAAAAACAGGCTGTACAAGGCGCATTGCTATTTCGAGGCGGTTCGATGCAAGCCAATTCCAATATGGTTACGGAGGCAAGTACTCAAGCGGATGCCGCACTCCACCTCAACATCGCCGAGCGCGAGCGCTCTTTGCGTCAGGAATGTTCGGCATTAGCTGCACGATTGGCGCGTTTGCTGGAAAGTACGACGGCTGCTGATAGCCGCACGATGATAAGCAGTATTCATTCTGCCGCCATTCGCCGATTTGCCAAAACCCAAGAGCAGATGAGCATTCCAGAACTTCTCAAAAAGCAGGAATGGCTTGAACAGTGCATTACAGCACGGAGAATTATCTGAACTGCTCTTTCCCCTGTCCGCTAATCTCACGCAGTTTTTCAAGAGCAAAAGTTATGAACACGAATCACCCAACAACCTTACCATTACTGCCCTTGCGCATCCTTATTGTGGACGATGAGGCACTTGCTCGTGAGAAGGTTCGGATTATGCTGCACTCGGAATCGGATATTGGCGAAGTCCATGAGTGCCGCAGTGCGCGTGAGGCTTTGGAGCTGATTCCAGCGACCAAACCGGATATTATCTTTCTGGATGTGCAGATGCCCGGGTTGAACGGATTTGATATGCTTCACGCTTTGGATGCTCTTGAAATAGAAGAAGGCTATGCGCCGCTTGTGATCTTTGTTACGGCGTATCAGGAATTCGCAGTCCAAGCGTTTACTGTCAATGCGGTCGATTACTTGCTCAAGCCATTTGATAAAAAACGCTTCAAAGCCGCACTTCTACGCGCTCGCCAAGGTATTGAATCTCGTGAAGCAAAAAAACAAAACGCCCATTTAGCAACGATGCTTACCTCGCTTAAAAGCGCAGCACAACTTGCGCTTGAGACCGCAGAGACACAGCAATACCTTGAACATTTCGTTGCCAGAGTGCGGGGCAAAATAACGCTCATCCGCACTGGCAGTGTGCGTTGGATGGAATCGGAGGGGAATTACATCAACGTTCATACCACAGAAGGCTCCTCCTACCTTGTGCGCGAGACAATTTCCGGTGTTGAGGCGAAACTTAATCCACACGATTTTATGCGTATTCACCGCACAGTAATAGTCGCCAAGCGGTTTGTCAAAAATTTTGCTACATCCACCGCCAATGATTACGATGCGATTATTCTTCACGACGGTACAGAGCTTCCTCTCAGCCGCTCCTACCGCGAAAATGTGCTAAATTTACTGCGCTAAATATTCCTTGCAGACCGCATCCAGACTTGCTGCCGACACTCATCCCCGCCATTCGTTGATTCATCCCAATCTTGTAACTATCTCTGAGTGAGTGCGTATTTTAATTGAATGAAATAGTTGCACTGCATCTGATTTCGGTCATGCCCATTCTCCCTTTTGTTCATTTCTTACATTCGAGTCACTCTATGAAAACAATTATTTCCCTGTGCATCATCTTCCTCTATTCAACCGTGATGGCGAATGCACAAGCCCATTCTGAGCGTCGGTTTAATCATTATGATAAACCTCCTTTTTCATTCCTGTTTCCAAAAGTACAAGGCAGTGGTGTTCCTTTAACCAGTGAGCGTGCAACGAAGCCGTTTCGTGCCATTGTTGTGGAAGATCCGTTTCGCATCGTGATTCGGCAGGGAGCATCGCACCAAGTAACGATTGTTTCCGATGATAATCTCGCGGAGTATATCCACACTGCTGTTTCCGAAAATGGCGTTTTAACGATTGCAATGGATATGCGCAGCTATTATTACGATACACTATCGGTATTCATCACAACTCCAATGTTTGATGAATTGACCATTGGTATCGGCGCGAGGGCAAAAGTGGAAGAGCCATTGATATTGCCCCAACTTACGACTAATCTTGCTGGGGTTGGTTGTTCGATTACATTTGGAAGCGGCAAAATTGATAAGCATACTATCAATGTAAGTGGCATCGGCTCAAGCATAAGCGCCGCCGATATTCACACGGAAGAAGCCATCGTGCGAATGGAAGGTATTGGTACGAATTGCCGTATTAACGCAGCGCGTATTGAGCCAATCGGTGGATTTGGCATCGGAGCATCATTACAGTACTCTCTCGTCAATGGCAAAGCGCCCAATCTCATTGGACTCGAAGGAAAAGGCTTAGGAGCAAACATTTCCGAGATAAAAGAGCGTCGCCAACCGACAATAAAGACACTACCAGTACAAGTGCCATTACCTATTCCATCGAAAGATTAGAAACACGTCCTTACCCGTGAGAAGCAATAGCTGAAGAGAAGGGGGTAGGGCAATCGCATGAAAAAAAAATCTATGCCGTAGAGACAAGGCATTGCCTTGTCTCTACACGTTGAACGACAAATACTGATGATATTAGAATGCTGATTTGGTGCGGGTTTGAAATTTTCATGCGATTGCCCTAGGTCGTGTTTACAAATTCTACAAGAGCCATAAAATGGTGCT
>JAAFHM010000238.1 GCA_013298375.1 Ignavibacteria bacterium
CACTGTGCGTATCACGATTGATGTTGATGCGGCGGGGTTTGTGTGATGTGCTTCTTCCGCTTACAGCACCCCTTATAGTGTGTGCGCTTCACAACTTTTTTTATTTGACAATCATTATTCAAAAACTCGACACGAATGGTGATGAATCTCTGCATAAATCGTTTGTGGGATTGAACGATTTTCCCTAGATTGCGACGGTCTCACAGCGCCAGAGCCATTTGATGGCTTGAAGAGCAGCAATCACGGCTCTTTCGGCGTAACGGTGAGCAAAACTCTACTGTGCATAACATTCTTATCGTTATTTTCACCCTCAATTATTCGGCATTATGGCTTTGACACCTTTCCAACGTTTGTTCTCGCGCTCTGCGGGCGTTTTGGCGCATATCACCTCGCTTCCGTGCCGTTTTGGTATTGGCGATATGGGCAAATCTGCGTATCAGTTTGTTGATTTTTTGAGCGCTGCCAAACAGCGCCTCTGGCAGGTACTACCGCTTACGCCGACGGGTTACGGCAACAGTCCATATTACTCCTATTCTGCAATGGCGGGTAATCACTTGCTTATCAGTCCCGATATGCTGAAAGAGCGTGGATATTTGTCGGACGGCGACCTTGCCGATGTGCCGAGTTTTCCTGATGCGCACGTGGATTTTGGCAAGGTTATTCCCTTTAAGATGGATATTCTCGAAAAAGCCTTTGCCAATTTTAGCAAGAATGTTTCCAAAAAAGACAAAGCGGATTTTGAGAAATTTTGCAAAAACAATGATTCCTGGCTTCCAGATTTTGCGCTCTTTGTAGCGCTCAAAGACGGGAAATATAACGGTCAACCATGGGACAAATGGGAGCAGCCCGACCGCCTCTGCGAGAAAAAAGCGATGGACGCTGCCCGCAAAAAATACAAGCACCTTATTGAGCTTCACACCTTTTTGCAATACGAATTTGCCACGCAATGGCTGGCGTTACGCAAGTACGCTAACGATAAAGGCGTTGCCTTAGTCGGCGATATTCCAATTTTTGTGGCGTACGATTCTGCGGATGTTTGGTCGAAAAAAGAGGCATTTCGCTTGGACGATAATGCTATGCCGACGCACGTTGCGGGCGTTCCGCCGGATTATTTCTCGGTTACGGGGCAGCTTTGGGGAAATCCGCATTACAACTGGGCGCAAATGGAAAAAGACAAGTATTCATGGTGGGGCGACCGCTTCCAAAAATGTATCGAACTCTACGATGTCGTGCGTGTTGACCACTTTAGAGGCTTTGAAGCATTTTGGGAAGTGCCGTTTGGTATGCCGAATGCCATGAAAGGCAAGTGGGTACTTGGTCCCGGAGCAAAATTATTCAACGCAATGAAAAAACGTTTTGGTGATTTGCCCGTGATTGCTGAGGATTTGGGCTTGATAACGTCGGAGGTGACGGCATTGCGCAAAGAGTTTGGTATGCCAGGCATGAAAATTCTGCAATTTGGTTACGAAGGCGGCGACCCGACCGATGGCTTTTTGCCCCATAACTACGAGACCGATTGCGTTGTTTATACCGGAACACACGACAACGACACGACGCTCGGCTGGTTCCAAAGCATCGGCGATGACCGTAAACGCGTAGCTCTGGAATATCTCCGTGCTTCGAGCGAGCCGGAAGTTGTCTGGGAAATGATTCGTGCGGCGTATCTTTCCACGGCGCTTTATGCGATTGTGCCATTGCAGGATGTTCTGACCTTGGGAACGGATTTTCGTATGAATTCCCCCGGAAAAGCTGATGGAAACTGGGGTTATCGTTTATTGCCGAATCAACTTGGCGAATGGCATATCACGATGCTTTCCAAATTAGCAAAAATTTCTAATCGCCTCGAACCCGTCGAAAAAGCACCGATAACGTTGGAATCTACCATTTAGGATTTTTACCATGACGAGCATCCTGATTATTGACGATAACAAGCACATTCGCACACAAATCAATCTCGTATTGAAGCTGGAGGGCTACATAACCTTCATGGCTTCCAATGGGCTTGAAGGGGTGCAGATTGCTCAGGAGGCTCATCCCAGCTTGGTGATATGCGATATTATGATGCCGGAATTGGATGGTTACGGCGTACTCAGCACCTTGCGCAGCGATCCGGCAACGGCTGATATTCCCTTTCTTTTTCTTTCGGCAAAAGCAGAAAAGCACGATATTCGGCAAGGGATGAACTTGGGCGCGGACGATTATCTTTGGAAGCCCTTCAGCACCGAAGATTTGATTAAGGCGATTCAAGCACGCTTGGATAGGCACGAAACCACGCGCCGCGTGATCTCCCAGCAACTTTCGCCCCTTGCCGCACTATCGCTGACCCGCGACCGATTTTTGTCCTTGATGACGCACGACCTCAAGAGCGCTTTTACAGGCGTTATCGGGCTTGCGGAATTGATGACGGCGAAATATCAGGATATGTCGGCGGAAGAGTTCGACGAAACACTGCAACTGATGAACGAGACGGTTCAATCTACCTACGGTTTGTTGGATTCATTTTTGGAATGGTCGCGTTTGCAAATTGGCGGTATGTCTGCCTCGCCGCATAATTTCGACCTTCATTTGAGCCTTTTGCGCGTCACGTCGCTCTTGACCGCCAATGCAAACAATAAAAAAATCAAACTGCACAATACCATTCCCGAAGAAACCCGCTTGTATGCGGATGAACGGATGACCGAAGCAATTCTGCGCAACCTGCTCTACAATGCCGTGAAATTCACCAATTTGGGCGGGACAGTGACCATACGCTGCCAAGACGACGACAGCGACAAAACGATGCTCCGCATTGCTGTCGAAGATACGGGCATTGGCATTAGCGAAGAAGATATTGTGCGGCTTCTGGAGCCGGAGAACGAATTTACGACGCTTGGCACGTTTGGCGAGAAGGGAACAGGACTTGGTGTGCTGTTTTGCCGCGAACTTGCCGAGAAAAATGGCGGAACGTTGCGTATAGAAAGCATTAAAAATTACGGCTCCACCTTTTCGTTTACCTTGCCCAAAGCGCGATAATATGCCTCCAAAGCGCCCTGACGCTATCGCCATCGTCGGTGCGACTGCCTCCGGCAAAACCGCTACATCGCTTGAACTCGCATTCCTGCTAGGCTTGCATAATGATTTTGCCTTCCCGATGGAAATTATTTCCGCTGACTCCCGCCAAGTTTATCGCCATCTCACTATCGGCACTGCCAAGCCTTCCCCGTCGGATTTATCCCTTGTACCACATCATTTTATTGACGAAAAGAATCCTGATGAACGCTTTAGCGCCGGTGACTTTGGCACAGAAGCCGCATTACGCCTTGCTTCGGTGCGTGAGCGTGGGAAATTTCCCGTGATTGTTGGTGGGGCTGGCTTGTACGTGCAGGCGCTCACCGACGGTTTTTTTGATGAAGCCGCCGGGGTCAGTAATGATGCGGAGTACGAGGCAGCCGTAGCCACTGAGCGCAAGCGTCTTGAGGATGAATTAGCGGAGCATGGTATTGAACGGCTTATCGAAGAACTCCAACGCCTAGACCCTGTTTCTGCCCAGAAATATACCGACCGCAATCCCCGTCGTATTATTCGCGCTTTGGAATACTGCCGCACGGCGGGCAAACCCTTCTCGGAAGCTCATCAAACCTCGCACGTGGAACGCACCTTTCGGACGCGCTTTTTTGGTGTTCACGTTGACCGCGAGGAACTCTACAAGCGCATCAATGCTCGTGCTGAAGCGATGTTTGCCGATGGTTTGCTGGAAGAAACCTCGTCCGTGCTTGCAATGGGATATGCACCAACCTTGAATGCCCTGAATACTGTTGGCTATAAGGAGGCACTTGCACATTTGCGCGGTGAAATCTCGCTTGCACGGGCTATTGAGTTGACGCAGCAAAACACGCGGCGTTACGCCAAGCGCCAGCTAACATGGTTCCGCCGCGACACGCGCATCGAATGGCTTTCGGGAGCGCCGGAGGAGATTGCGCACCGGATTATTACGCTGATGAGGGGCGGTTGATGATTCGTCTGGGTGGTGGCACGTGTGAACATCCTGTGAAAAAGGTTATTTTTTACTCCGCGCCCAAAATTGTATTTTGCAAGCCGCTTTCCTTCAATCGTGGCAAGCGGCTTTTTCTCTATTTTCATATCCCCACAGCATGAATACGCCCTTTACCGAACGCCCCGCCACAGAGCGCCATGTTTTGCCTTACGGCTCCATTGAAGTCATTGCCGGATGTATGTTTAGCGGTAAAACTGAAGAACTTATCCGCCGCCTCCGCCGTTCGCAAATCGCCAAACAGCGCGTGGAAATTTTTAAGCCCGTCATTGATGACCGATACAGCGCGACTGAGGTGGTGTCTCACAGCCAACACCGCATTGCTTCTCGCATTGTCAAGCATTCTTCGGAAATTTTGGCTCACGCAAACGAAGCGGATGTGATTGGTGTGGATGAAGCACAGTTTTTTGACGAAGGCATTGTGGAAGTATGCGAAAAGCTGGCAAATGAAGGAAAACGGGTCATTGTTGCGGGTTTGGATTTGGATTATCGCGGCAAGCCGTTTGGTCCGATGCCATATTTGATGGCAGTTGCCGAATACGTGACCAAGACGATGGCAGTGTGTATGCAATCCGGCTTGCCAGCATCGCGGACGCAGCGCTTAACGGCAAGCCATGAGCTAGTCGTTGTGGGGCATACCGACCAGTATGAGGCACGGCATAGGGCTTTTTATGAGCCGCCGGAGGAGGCATAGCTTCACTTCGACATTGCCGCCATACTGAAATGGTAACTATTCAGGTGCGTAGAACGCTAGCGTATTCGCCCCCTTGATAAAGGGGGAACGGGGGATTAAACGGTTGAACACCGCTTCAAATCTCTCATTGTACACAGAAAATCCCCCGTTCCCCCTTTATCAAGGGCAGGGCTGTTAAGTGCTAAATGGAAGCAAGCAATGATGTGGTTCGTGGCTAATCCCCCGTTCCCCCTTTATCAAGGGCAGGGCTGTTAAGTGCTAAATGGAAGCAAGCAATGATGTGGTTCGTGGCTAATCCCCCGTTCCCCCTTTATCAAGGGGGCGAACGAGTTAAGCGTCTTTACGTCATTGACTTACACTTGATTTAATGCCATTGCATCTCAAAAGAACTTAACAGCCCTGCTTTATCAAGGGGGCGAATGAGTGGACTTTCCGTGAGACCTAAACAGTTACCTGAAATGATTCTTTTGTCACCATCACAATATTCACGTCGCAATGCCAAAGAATAAGCAGCGTATCAACGATTCTCTCCGCGAGCAGATTCTCGCAAAAATAGCCGCAAGCAATCTCCTTTCCGAAGAAGAACACGCCTATCTTGCCGAGCGTTTGCAACGGCAGTACGGTTTGCTCTGGGAAAACCGTCCCGAAGACGTAGAAACGCGCCTTCGCTCCGAACTGCCTGTGCTTCAAGAAGTGCCGGAACGCCGCATTCTGCCACGCTTTGACGACACACAGCCCAATTTGTACGAACAATCCCCACAAACCGCCCCAAACCACATTCTTATCGAAGGCGACAACCTCCACGCCCTTTCTACGCTTGCCTTCACGCACGAGGGAAAAGTGGACGTTATCTACATCGACCCGCCCTACAACACTGGAAATAAGGATTTTCGCTACAACGACCGCTTTGTGGAAAAAGAAGATGCCTACCGCCATTCTGCGTGGCTTGGCTTCATGCACCGCCGCCTTACCCTCGCGCACCGCCTTTTGAAGGACACCGGCGTTATCTTCATTTCCATTGACGACAACGAACAAGCACAGCTTAAACTCTTGTGTGATGAGGTGTTTGGCGAGGGGAATTTTGTGGGGAATTTGATTTGGAAAAGCCGCCAAATTGTTGATAGCCGTAATCAAAATAATGTTTCTACTGACCATGAATATGTTCTTGTCTATGGCTATACGGAAAACGTAAAACTACGTGGAAAAGCAATTAGCAGGGATAAGTATTCAAACCCTGATAATGACTCACGTGGCGCATGGATGAGCAACAGTATTTTAGGTTTAGCAACAAAGGAAAATCGCCCAAATTTACACTATGATTTGATAGACCCTGCAACTCAGATTGCTTACCCTTGCCCACCAAATACAGGGTGGAGATATTCTCAAGAGACAATGCGGGAGAAAATTGTGGAGAAACGAATTGTTTTCCCTAAAAAAACAGACGGACGACCTCGTGAAAAAAAATTTTTAGCTGAGGTTTCCAGCGATTTTACAGGTTTTTCATCTGTCTTACTGGAAGATGTCGGCTTTACTTTACATGGTACACGGGAAGTTCGTGAAATCATTGATGACACCCAAACTTTTGCATTCCCGAAGCCTATCACATTAGTTCAAACAATTATTGAACAGGCAAGTACGAAAACTTCCCTCATCCTTGATTTCTTCGCCGGAAGCGGCACAACGCTTCACGCGGTGATGGCACTGAACGCGGCAGACGGCGGCGAGCGGCAGTGCATCCTCGTAACAAACAACGAAAACAAGATAGCCGAAGAAGTCTGCTACGAGCGCAACCGCCGTGTGATAGCGGGCTACACGAAGCCCAATGGCGAAGCGGTTGCGGGCTTTGCGCGGAATGCGCTTCGGTACTACCGCACGGAGTTTGTCGGGCGCGAGCGCACTTCCGTTAACCGCGAAGAACTGACGCGCCGCGCTCTGGATATGCTCTGCATCAAGGAAAACTGCTACACCGAAGCCACACCGCCGGAGATGAACAGCGCGTCAATGCGCTTTTTCACGAATGACGCAGAGGGCGCACCAATACTTGGTTCGTCAATGCTGGTGGTGCTGCCGTCGGATTACATGGATGAACAATTTCAAGAAGCGGTGCGGTTTATTGCGTCCTTGCCCGAAAGAGCGCAGAGAATCAAGGTGTACGTGTTTTCGCCGTCCGACGACCCGTTTGCGGAAGAATTTGACGAGGTGCTGCACCGCGTGGAACTTTGCGCTTTGCCGGAGGCGATTTTGCGGGCGTACAGGGAGATTTTGCCAGAGCAGAACAATGTTGGAAATGAAGAATTGGACGAGGAAAGCGAGGAATAATCAACAAAAGAAGTCCCTAAAAACGGCAAAACCTTGTACGCCACAACAAAGGAACCATACGGAGCCAGAGCGCACAAGGATTTACTTGCTGAATACAAAATTAGCATAAAATTCTAACAAAATGCTAACGAAATCGTAACTGGTCAGGTATCCCCTTCCGACGGCTGAGGAGTGCGAGAACGCTGCCGTCGGAAGGTTTTCCCGGTACTGTTTTTTTTGAAGTAGTTCCGGGAAATCCGTTCTACGCTTAGGAAAGCGTA
>JAAFHM010000209.1 GCA_013298375.1 Ignavibacteria bacterium
GCTATTCTGAGTGCATATCTTTCGGGCGAGATTGGCGCAATGGTTAGCGTTTTGCCACAGACGCAATCTAAAGTAAACATCACGATTCCGCTTTTCAACATCAACACCGATATTATCAATTCTGTCAAGCAAGCAAACGGTTTGGGCTTTGCATGGGCGGTCGGAGGCGGTTTGCTGGTGAGCGAGCGCGTCAATATTGGTGTTCGCTATCTTGCCGCAACGCCGTCATACAAAACACAAATTGCCAACACTGTCGAAACACGCGGCGGCGCGACGGGAACAATCAATATTCCGATTCCCGGCATTGGGCGCATCAGTTCTCAGGATATTGTTTCTTCGGTTTTGGGAGCCTTTCCTGCGAAAGAAGCATCATTCGCCATGCCAGTAACGATGCTGCAATGCACGATTGCTTATGCTTTTTAACAGACACAACAACTATGGAAGATTTCAAACTCAAAAACGTGTATTCGCGGGAACTCATCACGACATTCGCCGACGTACTTCAACAGATTTCTCCGACTTTTCGGCGTGATGACTTCGTTCTGTCGGTGCTGGATGCCGCATGGGAAGCGCGTGAACTCAAAGAACGCATGAGGCATATTACCGTGATGCTGCGGCAATTTCTCCCGTCGGAGTATGCCGAGGCAATACAGATTCTCCGCCAAGCTGCGCCGCATTGCGACGGGTTTCCGTATTTATTCTTTCCTGATTTTGTTGAGCAGTACGGCTTGGATGACGAAGAAATATCACTTCCCGCTCTTGAACTTTTTACGCAGTTTTCCAGTGCCGAGTTTGCCGTGCGTCCCTTTATCGTGAAAAATCCGAACAAGATGATGGCGCAAATGCTTACGTGGGCGGAACATCCGAATCACCACGTCCGGCGGCTTGCCAGTGAAGGTTCAAGACCGCGCTTGCCTTGGGGAATGGCTCTGAAACAGTTCCAACGCGACCCATCGCCTGTGCTGCCTATTTTGGAGCGCTTGAAAACAGATGATTCCGACTATGTGCGCCGCAGCGTGGCGAATAATCTCAATGATATTGCCAAAGATCATCCGGGTTTAGTCATTGAGATTGCCAAACGCTGGAAGGGCGTGAACCCGCATACGGACTGGATTGTTCGACATGGACTGCGGACACTGCTCAAACGTGGGAATCGTGAAGCATTGGCGTTGTTTGATTTGCATCACGCTGAGGGCGTGAGTATAAACAATCTGCACTTTGCTACCGATTCGCTTGCTATCGGCGAAGCCACAACGTTTTCGTTCGAGATACGCACTCGGCAAGCGGTGAATATTCGGCTTGAATACGGGGTTTACTACGTTAAAGCAAGTGGGGAAGCTGTGCGCAAGGTGTTCTTCATTCACGAAAAAGAATATCCCGCAAACTCCGTGGCAAGGGTTGTGCGGAAAATCTCTTTTCAGCAGCGAACCACGCGGAAACATTACGCAGGTCTGCACCGTCTTTTCGTGATTGTCAACGGAGTCGAATATGCAGAAACATCACTCATGCTCACTGCCTGAGCAATAATCGTTGAATAGCGCCTTACATGATTCATTCATGCAAGGCATTTTTTTGTTGTGCATGGGCGGTGGAATTTCAGTTTTTTCCCAATGTGTGGGAACTTTTTTTGTGTATTTCGGCTTAATCTTGCTATCTTACACGCTGAATTTGTACGCGGTTTCAAGCAAGTACGCCGCCTAACAAGCAAATTCTTCCCAACACCGCATAAAAACTACCTCAAACTTCACTTTTTGCCTTGCGAGTATTCACTATGCCAACATTTACCATAGACGACCGCACCATCGAAGCAAAACCCGGACAAACGATTATCCAAGCCGCATCGGAACACGGTCTCGATGTGCCGCACTTCTGCTGGCATCCGTCGCTTTCGGTGGCGGGAAACTGCCGTATGTGCCTTGTAGACGTGGGAATGCCGAAGATGAATCCCGACCGCACTCCGGCACTGGATGAGAGCGGCAATCCGATTATTATGTTTATGCCCAAACTTCAGATTGCGTGCGCTACGCAGGTCAGCGAAGGCATGGTCGTGCGTCTGAATCACCCGAAAGTGAAGCCCGCTCAGGAAGCCGTGATGGAGTTTTTGCTCGTCAATCACCCGCTTGATTGCCCGATTTGCGACGAGGCGGGACAGTGCAAACTTCAAGAGTACGGCTATAAGCACTCCAAAGGCGAAAGCCGTTTTGAGGAAGTAAAAAATCACAAAGACAAGCGTGTGCCGCTTGGTCCGAATGTTCTCTTTGACGGAGAGCGCTGCATCTCGTGTTCGCGCTGTATTCGCTATGCAAAGGAAGAAGCACAGCAGCCCGTGCTGACCTTCGTGGACAGAGGCGACCACGTTACGATTGAAACATTCCCCGGAACCCAGTTCGACAGCCCGTATTCGATGAATGTGATTGAAATCTGCCCCGTCGGAGCGCTCACAAGCCAAGATTTCCGCTTCAAAGCACGGGTTTGGGATATGTCGTTCAATGAAAGTATTTGTACCGGCTGCTCGAGAGGATGCAATACCCAAGCCGGAACCCGCAACAACGAGATTCTACGCCTTGAGCCGAATACGAATATGGACGTGAATCAGTATTGGATGTGCGACCATGGACGGCTTTCGCAGTTCAAATTTGTGAACGAAAACCGTGTTGTGAAACCACTTGTACGCACTAATGGCGTATTAACGGAAACCGATTGGGACGCGGCGATAGCAAAAGCTGCCGAACTTTTGAAGTCCGTGAAAGCTGGTGAAATAGCGGTTATCGGCTCGGCAAAAGCAACGAATGAAGATAATTACGCGCTGGTGCGCTTTGCCAAAGAAGTCCTGAACACGCCGAATGTGGACTTTTTCCGCCACGAAAACGCTTCTTTCGGCGATGAAAAACTGCGCCGTAGCGATATGACTCCGAACAGCACGGGCGCTCTTGAAGTTGGCGTAAAACCTGCTTCCGGCGGTGTTTCGGCAAAAGATTTGGCAGCGAAAATCACTTCCGGCGCAATCAAAGCGCTCTACGTGATGGAAGAAGATTTGGCGGCAATCTCTCCCGAACTGGCTTCAGCACTGGACAAACTCACGGTCTTGGTGGTTCATGCGGCAAATCACACCGAAACGGCGAAAAAAGCACACGTGGTCTTTGCCGTCGCTACTTATGCAGAGTTGGAAGGCACATACACCAATTTCCAAAACCGCGTCCAGCACGTCGAGCCGTTTGTCGTAACGACCGAAAACGAGCGCAGAATGGGCATGAAAATGAGCCGTTTGGACAAATTCGGCGCTCACAACGACCGTTGGACACAAGGCGAGCGACGCAACTGCCGCCAAAGCTGGCGTGTTATCACGGGTTTGGCAAAAGCAATGGGCGCAGAATCTGATAAATGGCGCTACCGTGCATCGGAAGACGTATTCGAGGATATTGCCGACACCGTTCCGTTCTTTAGCGGGCTTAATTACGGGCTGTTGGACGAGCGCAAAGGCGTGATTTCAGGCGAGGCAGAGAAGGAATTTGCGGAAGTGTATGAGTATGAATCGCATACCTTGAAGCCGAATTAACCATGAATACAATCGCAAGTAAATACAACACTTGGAGAATAGTATGAGCAACGACCCTAGAATTATTGAGCTGTTGAGTGAAATGCTCATTGAACAAAAGCAAGCCAATCGTGGCTTGAAGGCTGTTCAGGAAGAAATCGCTGAAATGAAGCATCAGCAAGAAATCACGAATATCAAGCAAGACGCAATGATTGATGAGTTTGTACGCTTACGCACTGCTTTGATGCGTGTTGCTGAAGGTTCAAGTGTGAGTTTTGAGACACTCGACGACCATGAGCGCCGTATCAAGGCTTTGGAATCACGTTTGTAACCTCATTACGGAAAATATATTATGACAACCTTCAACCGCGAAGAAAATTTCGCAACATTTATCGAAAAGAAAACCGATTACTATCTTTCGCGTTGGAATATTTTTGAAAATTCCGGCGAAAAAATTAATTGGAATTGGGCGGCATTTTTCTTTTCGGCGTATTGGATGATGTACCGCAAAATGTACGTTCCTGCGGTGGCAGTGTTTGTCGGCATCAGGCTTGTCAAATACATTATTGCTCTTGGCGGCGGTGAATTCTACCGCCTTGTTGCCGTCGTGGGTTTACTGTTCACCGGAGCGCTTGGGAATTGGATTTATTACGTCTATGCTTCGCGGAAAATTGACGATATAGCCGATACCGCCGGAAGCGACGACCCAAGCCTTATCGGGCGCACCGTGCGCGAAGCCGGTGGTACGTCGTGGATGTGGGTCATTATGCTGATAATTATAGGCGGATTTGTTGATAAAATTCTCAAACAAGCTTTGCTCAAACGCGAAATTTCGATTGAAAACTTTGATGCTGACACGTTTTGGGATATTCTCTAACTTCTAAAAACATCCACGAATTACACGAATTGACACGAATCACGAACAATCTCTTTGAAAGATGAGCCGCTCTAACCTTTTCATTCGTGGGGATTCGTGTGATTCGTGGATGATTGCCAAACTACTTGCCCGTAAACGAACATTACCCTGAATCATTATTCTCACATCTTTTTCAAGAACCGTTATGGATATTTTGATGCTTTTTGCGATTGGGCTTTTGAAAGCTGCTATTGTCGTGTTTTTGGTTATGCTGCCGGGTGCGGTGATTGCGGTGTATAGCGAGCGCCGTTTGGCGGCATTTATCCAAATGCGACTTGGTCCGAACCGCGTTGGTCCTTTTGGGCTGATGCAAGCCTTTGCCGATGTTGCGAAGCTCATTTTCAAAGAAGACATCGTTCCGGCGCAAGCGAATCGCTTTTTCCACACTCTCGCCCCGCTTATTGCCGTAACAACGACGGCTGCGCTTTTCGCGGTGATTCCTTTCGCGGATTATGTGATGATTGGGGACACGCGCATAGATTTTGCTGTTGCGCCTAATGTCAACCTAGCGGTCTTGTATATCCTTGCCGTGAGTTCAGTTGCGGTGTATTCGATGACGTTTGCGGGATGGTCGTCGGGCAGTAAATATCCGATGTTGGGCAGTTTGCGCTCGGCAGCACAGATGATTTCATACGAGTTAACGCTCGGTTCGTCGCTTATCGGCATAATCATGATGACGGGTTCGTTTAACCTCAACGATATTGTTCATGCGCAGGCAAACTTGAAATGGAATATTTTTTACCAACCGCTTGGATTTATCATTTTCCTTGTTGCATCCTTTGCTGAGACCAATCGCGCTCCCTTCGACCTCGTAGAAGCAGAGCCGGAACTGGTTGGTGGTTATCATACGGAATATACAGGCATGAAGTTTGGGCTGTTTATGTTGGTGGAATTTGTCCATATCATCATTGCGCCGTGTATCATCGCAACGCTCTTTTTGGGCGGATGGCAGCCGCCAATTCCAACATTTATTTTGAATGCCATTGGTATTCAAGAAGGCACTATTATTATGGTGTTATTGCAGCTTGGTTCGTTTGCCGCAAAGGTGTTGTTTATGATGGCATTTTTCATTTGGGTTCGCTGGTCACTTCCGCGTTTCCGTTATGACCAATTGATGAATTTGGGTTGGAAAGTGATGCTGCCGCTTTCGCTTATCAATATCATCATTACGGCTGTGGTGATGTTTCTTCTGAAGTAAACGAGGTAAATACATTTTACACGTTGTTCTCTTAATTTCATTTTGTACAAAGAATCATGGCAAATATTAATACCAACACCCGCGCCCAGAAAATGACCTTTTGGGAGCGCATTTACCTTCCTGAAATCGCTAAGGGACTTGCTGCAACGTTCAAACAAGCCTTACAACCCAAAATGACCCGCTCCTACCCCGAAGAGCGCTTTGAGCCGAATGGCTCCTATCGCGGTCGTCCGGTACTGGTGCTAGAGGAATCCGGCGAGCGCTGCGTGGCGTGTGGACTCTGTTCCCGTGTCTGTCCGGCACTGGCGATTGAGGTGCAAGCCGCAGAAACGCTCACACGCGACAAAGAGCGCTATCCCGAAAAATTTGAAATCAATATGCTACGCTGCATTTTTTGCGGTTTTTGCGAGGAAGTATGCCCCGAAGAGGCAATCGTGATGAGCAAAGACTACGAAATGATTTACACCAACCGCGAGGATGCTATTTTGGGCAAAGAAAAACTGCTTGTTCCGATGGCGCAGCTTCAAGATAGGCTTGAATACTTGCGTTCGCACCAGTATTATGAGCCGCAATCTGTGTAAAATATGGATAGCTTTGAATGGGATTTTGCGAAAGCATTCGCCAATGAACGCAAGCATGGTGTTACCTTTGAAGAGGCTGCGACTATCTTTGAAAGCATTCACACTAAATTTTTTGATGACACCTCGCATTCAATCCATGAACAGCGTGAAATTGCTCTTGGTTATTCCCAAAGCAATCAACTCCTAACCGTCGTATTTACTGAGCGTGGAACGATGACAAGAATCATATCCGCCAGAAAATCAACCAAAGAAGAACGAAAAATTTATGAGCGCTCCTCAGACGAACAATAATGACGATGAAATGCTTGAAGAGTACAGCACTCTGCTTGATAAGCAAACGCCACGCCCTAACCGTTTTGCGTCTGAGGCTGCATCGGCAAAGCGCTTTGTGACCATGCCCGACGGTACGCGCCAAGAAGTGCGTACCATTCGGCTTGATGAAGATGTTGCCGAATTTTTTCCGACCTCCGAGAGTATCAACGAGGTGCTTCGCGCAATTGTCCATTCTTTGCCGCAGCATTCCCAACCCGATTACACGCATTCCTAACATTATTCATGCTCAACGCCCTCAAAAACGCCATTTCACGGCTCTGGCATACCAGTAATGCCAATCATAAACTTTCCCGCCTTTTGGAAATTCAGAGCGAAGATTTTATCCAACGCCATCTCTTTCAAAACCCGCGCTACTCACCGCCAAAACGCCTGAATCGTTTTGAATTCAAGGTATATTCGCAAAATGGCGAGGACGGGATTATCGAAGAAATTTTCAATCGCATCGGCACGACCAATAAATTTTTTGTGGAATTTGGTGTCGGTAATGGGTTGGAAAATAACTCCGCTTATCTGCTCGTCAAGGATTGGAGCGGTCTGTGGCTGGAAGGGCATCACGAGTCGGTGGAGTTTATCAAAACCGAATTTGCCCGCGAAATAGCCTCCAAACGCCTTCGCGCTCAAGAAACCTTCATCACCGCAGAAAATATCGTTGCGCTTTTTGAACAACACGGCGTTCCCGCCGAACCCGATATGCTTTCGATTGACATTGACGGCAATGATTACCACATCTGGAAGGCGCTCCACGCCTATCGTCCACGGGTGATTGTGGTGGAATATAATGCTACCTTCCCGCCCTCGCTTGTGTGGATAAAAAAGTACGATGCCGCGTGGCATTGGGACGGCAGCATCGGCTTTGGGGCGAGTTTGAAGGCATTTGAACACCTAGGCGCAGAACGAGGCTATTCGCTAGTGGCGTGTAATTTCGTGGGCGCAAATGCGTTTTTTGTGCGTAACGACCTTTTGGGCGATATGTTCCATGCGCCCTACACGGCAGAAGAACATTATGAGCCGCACAAAAGCTACATCCGTTACACAAGCGGACACACACGGCGAATGCACGAAAAAGCGTAAAAAAGTGTAGATTTGTTGTGACTACATTGAAGAATGCTCCAAAACTCTTCCTGTCCGGCGGCTGAGGAGATTAAAAACGCTGCCGTCGGGCGGGTGCTGCGTATGTAGCTTTTGACCATTTTCCGTATATTCAGGTTGAAATCTCGTGAAAACCCGCCGGACGGCGAAGAAGCCGCCCGACGGGGCAATGAACAACCTCTTTCGTCAACGCAGCACCCAAAACCTCCGTGCTGCCGAACTCCTCGCCGAAGCGGACTTATACGATGCCGCCGCGAACCGCTCGTATTACGCCGCCTTCGATGCGGCATTTGTGGCGTGTT
>JAAFHM010000313.1 GCA_013298375.1 Ignavibacteria bacterium
TGCGTGGATTGTAGCTGGTATGCTTGACTGAGTTCTGCCAGTGTTTTGTCCTCTTTCAAGGCTTCCAGCGCTACTTTCGCTTTGAATGATGCGCTATGCGATGTTCGGGTTTTTGCCATGGTTCATCCGAGATTTTTTGACTAAAATAGCACAAAATATTATCTATGCTACCTGTCCAAAAAAGAGGGGGCATCTCAGTCTGCGCCAAACTCGCCGAGAATGGTGTTCCATTGGTAGGGCAGTTTTTGGATGAACTCGTGCGCACCGATAAACTGGCACGTCTGCATTGCTCGCCCGTAATCCGGCATGGTGTCGCCAAGCGTGATGTTTTCAAGCACCGTGCCGTGGAACAACTCCACATTTTGCGGAACTGCGCCAACAAAACGACGGATGGAATTGAGCGTGAGATTGTTGCTGCTTATCGTGCCGTTCGGCGTGGAAAACGTAATGCTGCCTTCGGTGGGTTCGTACATTCCTTGGAGGAGTTTGGCGATGGTGCTTTTGCCGGAGCCGCTTTCGCCGACGATTGCCGTCATTGAGCCGCGCGGAATGGTGAAATTCACCTTGTCCAGCACTGCTGCGCGTGTGCCATAGCGGAAGCTGAGATTTTCGAGAGAAATTGCTTGGACATCTTTGCCTTCCAGACTCAGTTGTACGCCACTTGCGCCGTGTTCGTCGTCTTCGGTTTCGAGGGTGAGAATTTCAAAGAGGCGGTCAGCGGCTATCAGCGCGTCTTGGAGGGTTTGGTGAATCCCAACGAGGCGTGATGCGGGTCCGGTAACATAGCCGATGAGCGTGTAAAGCGACATAAGTTCCCCAACGCTCAAATGCTGCTGCACAACCAGCCATCCGCCAATCCACAGCAGCGCCAAAAGCGCCCCGCCCGCAATAAATTCGCTCACGGTGGTATTGGTCAAGCCCAAATAGCTTGCGCGGCGCACCAATCCAAGCAATTCGACAAATTGCTGCTCGGTTTTGAGGTTGCTGGCAGATTCTGCTTGAGCGGATTTGATAGTGGCAATGCCGCTTACCGAAGCGACCAGATGCGATTCCAATTCTGCATTTTTCTCCATCATGCCGCGCTGGGTGCGAGATATGGTGCTTTTGAGTGCTAAAAATAATATCACAAAAAGGGGAATTGTCGCTAGTGCCACCAGCGCCAATTTCCACGAATAAACGAACATCAGCACAAAAGAAAACGTCAGCACGAGCGCATCCACCAACACCGTGAGCGAGGCGGAACTCACTGCCTCGCGGATTTTGACGGCATCGTTGATACGAGAAATAATTTCGCCCACGCGCCGCGTGTCGAAAAAGGATTGCGGAAGGCGCAAGATGTGTTTGTAATAGCCCAGAATCAGCGTGGCATCTATCTTCTGCGCCACGTGGACAAGCAACGACGACCGCGCCCACGAAAACACCAACCGAAAAATCAGAATACCCACCATTGCCACGCCCATCACGTGTAAGAGTTTGGCGTTGGCATCGGGAAAGACTGAATCCATCAGGTGTTCCACGTATATCGCTGTGCCGAAGCCCAAGAGCGTATAAACCACCGACGAAACGAGTGCCTCGGCAAGCAAGGCGGGATAGGGCTTTGCGAGGCGCAAAAAGCGCTGCATGGTGGAATCGCGCTTGTCGCCTTGTTGAAATTCGAGGTTTGGGGAAAGCAGCACCAGCACACCGCTCCACTCTTTCAAAAACTGCTCACGAGGGCGTTTTTCCAGTCCCCGTGCGGGGTCGGCGAGTTCGATGTATGTATCCGTTACCTTGAAGATGACCAAAAAATGATACAACCCATTCTCCAACACCACGTGTGCAACGGCAGGAAGAGGAATTTCCGCCAATGCCTCCGGCGTACCGCGCACACCTTGTGCTGCAAAGCCCAGTTGCTGTGCCGCCTGCACCATACCCAGCACATTTGTCCCTTTGCGGTCGGTTTTGGCAAACTGCCGAATGCGGGAAATGGGCATTTTGAGGTCGTAGTACCACGCAACGGTGGCAAGACAGGCTGCGCCGCAGTCGGTGATGTCGTGTTGTTTGATGCAGATTTTGCGGGGCATGATTTTAAAGTGTAAAACTTACCCCGATGGTCAATGCTGACGGCAAAGCGGGGGAAAAAGGAGGGATAGACGAATTAAAAATAGACGTGAAATGTTTTTGGTATCGCAAATCAAACCCTAGCGTGTGTTTGCCGAATATGTAGCCGAATGAGAAGCCAAATAATCCGCGAACTGCAATTTTATGTGCCGTATTTATCAAGGCTTCATCTGGTCGAGAGTTAAAGTACGCCGCCAACGGCACACTCGGTACGATACCGGCAAGAATAGAGAAACTCACACCGTTGGTTGGTATTAAATTGATGACACGTTGATCCTGAAAGATAAACGAATAGGATTGTTTGTAGAGCAGGGGAAGTTCGGCAAAATAGAGTGTTGTTCGGCTTCCTTGCCCACCTGATTCTACGACGGTGAATAGTATTTCGGGTTGGAGATACTTGAAGTCTTCCAAAGGAATGCTGATGCTGCCACCGAATGAAATCGTTGCCGCTTGATTCGGATAAAGATTAAAAATCTCGCCACTGCTCAGTTTTGGACTCACTCTGATAAGACTGTCTCGAATGGATTGGGCAGAAAATCGGTCGTTGGAGGGCTGTGTCTCTCCTCCTTCCGTCGTTTGTCCAGATGCTGAACCGAGTGCGATTATACCGAAGTTCATGCCTATCAATGATAGGAATACCGCAAAAGAGCGAAAAGACATCATCCTGAATATTGAATTTTGGTAGTTCATTGTGCTGGTTGAATTCAAGAAATACTTGCGTCGGGTTATTTTGTAAAAACATAATCATAATTTTTCAAAGAAAAAGGGCAGATATAGGACACTTGAATTCAAGCTATCTATTCCGCCCTCAATCGCTACTCTATTTTAAGGGCGAGCATCGTCAATAACTGCTCCTTGGCCTGCTCCAAGTACAGCACCAATAATACCTCCAACGGCAAATCCCATAAATAAGCCCAGAAAGAAGCCACCAAGTGTTGCCCAGAAACCGCCGCCTGTGTTTTCCATTTCTTGGCGACTCAAAGGTTGAATGCCCTTAATTCCTGTAAATTTTTCCATAGCAAAAAACTCCTAAAAAAGGATAGAAAAAAAGCGTGAACACGTGCCGCATCTGCCATTTTGTGTATATATTGCCGTTTGAAAGAGTTGTCCCTTCTAAAGACTGCTTCCTTCGGCAACCCTGCTAAGAGTTCACAAACGGGCTTCGCGGCGGGGTTTGTTATTTGTGTGCGTTCACAGGGGCGAAACTACGGCATTTGCCCTTCTTCCACAAGCAACTGCACGAACCATCCTCCAAAGGGATTAAACCGCTTTATACAGCAAAACACGCCATTCAATGCAGTATTGAATCGCGTGTCTGGCGCGGCACTTGGAACTCGTATGCCACAGAACAAACCTATCAATGACTATTCAGGTAGAATCATGTCAGATTGTAAGCCAATACCAACGTTGAAGCGAACACTCAAGAGACCACCATTCCATTCTCGGTATTTCCAGTAATAATCACCCAAATAACTTACCCTGAAACTCACTGTCATCAACCATGTCGTAAAAATATCCTGTACTTTCGGGGTTTCGTAGAAACTTAATGGTATAGCCTGAGATACCTCCACTCCGCCTCCGGCAGCAAAAGAACTGTATGAAATTCCATCTTGGACGGAAATCGTTCTGGGACCACATTCAAAGAACGGAGAGACTCTCAGCCATTTTTCTTCAAAGACTGTATATCCAATAATTGCAGAGGAATAATTCCCTTTGTAAATACGGTTAGTGTCTGCTCCGTTGGTCATTAGCTGGAAAAACTGGGAGCCATTATCATTAGCAAAAATCACCTTATCGAACCATACCTTGACCCCCCAATTTACATCGTGAAACAGACCGAGATTGACGGTCGAAGGCTTCACTTTCAAGCCGTCAGGTGGGTAGTATGCGGCTGTTCCGCCAGTCAGCATGATTGCGCCGCGTCCGCCCATTATTCGCAAGAGATTACGACGCATTTCGTATTGCTTTTGCTCAAAAGCGTCCATTTTTGGAGTGCCACTCCCAAGTTCTTGTGCTTGAGACGGGCAGGAATTTTCAACTATTGCCAGATATAGACAACAAACGCAGAAAGCGAAAAGATGTTGATGGGGTGAGAAAAATGATTTCATAGTTCTTGAAATTTACAAGGTTGTGGGCGGTGAAAAGTTAGAGCATTATTCTTTATAAGTTGTTGATACTTCAAAACAAATTTTGAATTTTGGTTTAATTTATTTGCGTCCACAACCTTAGATTACTTACATTGCAGGGCATTCTGGGCGCAAAAATTCCAATCTACAAAGCAGATAGCAAGAAGGACAAAATTAAATGGTGGGGGTGTGAAAGCAGCACCGATACTACAACCAATCATAACAAGTTGACATCTGAGCGCAGCTAAAACAACTTGCTCCATTGGGCAATCATTGCTTCCTCCTGTACCACCGCCGCCGCCGCCACCACCACCACCAGAGTCTTCAATGAAGCTAATTTGCGGATATACAAGTTCAGGGTATCCTTTGAACTTTTTGGATTGCAAAATATATGAAGCCTGTACCGCGTTGCTTGTTTTATACATATTACCAAGTGCTGTTTCTGCATCACATACTGTACAATCGTTCACTTTTCCATTTCTATTCGACGCAAATTGATTTTTCGCATAATCATAAACTTCGGGGTAAACAATCTGTATTCTGCTGTGAAGCGATGCTAATTTTTGTTGTAGGGCTTGCAAATCTGGCTGAGCAAGCCCTAAAATTGCCGTAGCGGCGACAATATCTTTGTGTTTGTAGGCATCACGGAGTTTCTCAGTGTTTAAGCCAGAAGGATTTGCGGAACGAATTTTTGCATTAACCTCATTCTGAAACTCAATCATTACTTTCATGAGATCTTTATCATTAACCAATTTCATCATGGAGTTACGTGTATTTGGGTCTTTTGGCAGTTCAGCCATAAGACGGCTCGTATCTTCTGGCACAGTATTACCAACAATTTCGAGTGATGCGCTACAACTCAAAAGAGACAGTGTTACAACTGCCAGCAACAAACCAAGGCAGAGTTTTGCTTTTGCAGCATTACCCATGCAATCTAAGTTATGAAAAAAGTGTTCCATCCCAACTCCTTACAATAGTTTTTCTGCTCACGAAAAGTTATATCTGCACCCGAATCGGTGTCGCAATTGATTCAGACGCACCGCCCGAGACCACGTGAACAGAAATGTGGTGGGCGGGTGTGTTTTTCACCACACCGCGAAATTACGACATCCACCACGCCCACACAACCCCAACGGAATGATCCGCCCTTCAAACGGCACGAGCCGCCCTTTTCGGGGAATGAACCGTCCTTTTTGAGGAACGAACCGCCCACGCCATTTTCACCGATTGGGGCGCTTTTTGCTGATATATTCTTTCCATGCCGCCACAAACGCCGCTTTGTTGGTACGGGAAACGCTACATTCTTCCTCCGTGCCACCCAAAGCAATCAGGGCAATAGCTTCCTTTCCTTTTTGCTTCCAGCCTTTGCAATAGGCAAGATTCAGCAGTTTTGAGCGATGAATTCGTGCAAAACATTGATACGCCCCCAATCGTGCTTCTATATCTGCCAAGCTATGGAACACCAAATGGGGCTTTGCCGCGTCCGCGCACCTCACCAGTGCATTTTTTCCGGCAGATTCACAACAAACAATGGTGTCAACGATAATTCCCAGTGTGCCATTCGGCGTACTGAAGGCGATGGCGTTGGGCGGTACCATATCCACTGCTGCCGCGCCTGGCACGGTGCCGCTCTGGTGCGGCTGTTGTGTCGTTTGCGGGGGGGGGGGGG
>JAAFHM010000049.1 GCA_013298375.1 Ignavibacteria bacterium
GAACGGTCGTGGTGAAACGAGAGATGATGCACTTCCTGTTCGCGTCCTTCCACGTAGAGGCAGCAGGTAACAAGGTTCAAGAACGCATGGTTTCTCGTTACGTGCGAGGAACGAATCGTACTGTCTTTTTCGTAGGCATAGTACATATACTCCACGCGCAGTATACCGCTTTCCGCCCGCACTTCCAGACGATTCTTCGAGAGCCATTGCCAGGGAAGCGGCTTTCCGTCGTGGTTCGTGAGGCTAAAACTGCCGAGTGTCGAGATATAATCCCGAATTTTGTAGCTGCCCGGAATCCATACGGGCAAACCCAGTACCAATGAGCCTTCGCGGGCAACATCTATTTCCATCACCACACGAACCACGTGGCGGTGAGCATTCTCGAAATGGAGGTGATAACGAATAGCGGCGCTAGTGCCGAGGAGTTGTCGGTCGGTTTGTTCGATGGAGTACATTGATTTTCCGTAGTTTATAGCAAAAGATTTATACGAAAAGTGTAGTCCGCCTTAACGACGGACTACACTGTTGTTGTTCATATTGAAGTTACTCAGCCTAAAGATAATTGGCTTTTTACGCCACAACCTCAAATTTCTCCGCACGATGCCGCACCCCGTGAACCACATTGAGCGATACAAAGCTGCGTGAAGCCTTGACGCGGGCTTCAAATTCGTCGCGGAACTTGGTAATGAATGCTTTGACGGGCCAAGCCGCAGCGTCGCCCAGAGCGCAAATCGTATTGCCTTCGATGTTCGATGCGACACTGAGAAGCGTATCCAAGTCTTGCGACGTTGCCTCGCCTTTGCTGATGCGTTTGAGCATTTTTTCCATCCAGCCGCAACCCTCGCGGCATGGTGTACACTGCCCGCAAGACTCGTGGTGATAGAAGTGCGCTATGCGGAGCGTTACTTTCACAAGGTCGGTGTCTTCGTCCATAACAACGATACCGCCCGTGCCGATGTGCGTTCCGATTTTCTTCAAATATTCTTCTTCCATTTTCACGCCTTCAATCTCGTCGCCCCGTAAAACAGGCATCGAAGAGCCGCCCGGAATCACAGCTTTGATTTTCTTTCCGCCCAGAACACCGCTTGCATACTGGTTTGCGTAAATCAAATCGGTCAGAAGCGTTCCCGATTCTGCTTCGTACACGCCCGGCTTATTGACGTGTCCGCTCACGCCGTAGAGAATTGTTCCGGTGTGTCCTGAAGCACCGATTTTGCTGTATGCTTCCGCGCCAAGCGCGAAAATAGCGGGCGCGTGTGCCATCGTTTCGACGTTATTCACGGTCGTCGGCTTTGCCCACAAGCCCTTTTGCGCAGGGAAGGGAGGTTTGACGCGGGGATAAGCGCGGTCGCCTTCCAGCGAACTCATCAGCGCCGTTTCTTCGCCGCAGATGTACGCGCCTGCGCCTTTGTGGACGTAGATGTCCATTTTGAAATCCGTACCAAAGGTTTGCTTCATTTTTTCGCCCACAAAACCCTTCGTGTATGCGTCTTCGACGGCTTTTTCCATCATGCGAACCCATTTGTGGTATTCGCCGCGAATGTAGATGTATGCTGCTGTTACGCCCATTGCGTAGCCGCCAATCAAGATACCTTCGATGAGTTGGTGCGGGTTATGCTCAAAAATTTGGCGGTCTTTGAAGGAAGCCGGCTCGGATTCATCGCCATTGACGGCGAGGTATTTCACCATATCGCCTTTGGGCATAAAGCTCCATTTCAAGCCCGTTGCGAAGCCTGCGCCGCCGCGCCCGCGCAAGCCTGATTTTTTGACTTCGTTGATAACATCGTCTTGCGTGAGTTTAAGCGCTTTGCGAATCTGCTCATAGCCGCCGTTAGCGGTGTAGGTGTCAATCTGATGGAGATTGGGAATTTTCGGCAAAATCAGATGTGGTGCGGTGTACATGGACATAATGTTCTCCGAAAAAACAGTTTGAAGAGTAATAATAATAAAATTTTTATGCTAAGGATACTTGACGGCACGTAAGATACATTTTTCTTATGAAAATTTTGTGGGAAAAAGTAATCCAAATTGGCAATTTGGGCAGTTCGAGATGGTGAAATAATTGTGGTAGGGAAGTGCTTGTACCAATACTTGCCAGCAAAGAAATTTTTTCACATTGCTTCTTGATTTTCTCGTTGTTTCAGGGAATATACGTGTTTCTTCCAAAGAAATGTTTCCGATTCCCCGAAAGAATCCGTATATTTGTCGTCTTTTTCGTGCAGAAAATTTACGAATAATGATTGCACGAAATACGGCATAATTGCGGGCGTGGCGAAATTGGCAGACGCGCCAGACTTAGGATCTGGTGGGGTAACCCGTAGGAGTTCAAGTCTCCTCGCCCGCACTTTATTTCTTTCAATTTTTTGGCAATCATTTTGCCGGAAAGCGCCTTAATAGCCGCTCACACGCAATTCACCCATTCTTTTACGTCTCATTCCCTACCGACTTGGAAACGCAAATTCTCACACTCGACGGCTGCAAACGTGAACTTAAAATCACGATGTCCGCAGCAGAACTCGAACCCCATTACGAAAAGGCATACCGCGAAGCACAGCCTGAAATTCAGATGCAAGGCTTTCGCAAGGGCAAAGTGCCGATTCATCTCATCAAGAAAAATTATGGCAAAGCTATCGAAGCCAATGCAGCAGAAGATATTGCGAGTGCAATGTTTCAATCGGCTGTGGAGGAGAATGATTTGCACCCCGTCGGGCAGCCCCAGTTGCGCGATGTACAGCGTAATGCCGACGGCAGCTTAGGTTTTACGATTGTTTACGAAGTATTGCCGGAATTTGAGTTGCAAAGCTATCGCGGTCTCGAAATTGATAAATTGGTCTATCCCGTGACCGATGAAGATATTGACCGCGAAGTTGAAAATCTTCAACTGAAGCAAGCTCAACTTGAAGATGCAGAGCAGATTACCGACGAAATGCACTTTGTAACGGTTCGCCTGAATCCGATTGATGCCGCAACGGGAATGACGCTTATCGGCGCAAAGTCCGAAGAAATTCGCGTCTTCCTGAAAAATGAACCTGTCGGCTCAGAATTGAAAACATCGCTTTTGAATTTGAAAGTTGGCGACACCTTCCGTTATGCTGTTCCGGCAAATCAAGAAAATGGCGGCGGACTTGGAACACCGATGCAAGCATCTGTACAAGAAATTAAGCGCGTGGTGGTACCGGAGTTTACGAATGAATTTGTCGAAACCTTAACAGGTGGTCAAATTACTTCGACGGAGGAATTACGCCAAGACTTTGAAAAGCAGATTCGTATTGCCCGCGACCGCTCTATTGACACGTTGCTCAATGACCAAATTGTCCAAAAAATCCTGAATGCCCATGATTTTGAGCCACCACAAAGCCTTGTAAGCCAAGTTGTGGCTTCGATGTTGCAAGACGAGGTAGAGCAGCTTCCTGATAAAAAATTGCCGAAAAACTTCGACGTGCGTCGCTATGCTGAAGCCCGCACACCTGTTGCGCGTAACACGGCAAAATGGATGATTCTTCGTGAACGAATTATTGAAGAGGAAAAGATTGAGGTGACGGACGCTGATATTGATAACCACGTCGAAGAATTAGCGGCATCGTTGAATATGGGCGAAGCAAATTTCGAGTATTTGCGCTCGGCAATTGCCGCCGATGAAAATCTACAAGGACGACTCATGCACGAAAAAGTGATGGAAGTTCTACGTGGCTACGCAATTATTACCGAAAAAGATTTTGACCCCAAAGCCGCAGAAGCAGTCGAAGAATTGGCATAAAAACACGCTTGGAAGATAATCCGACACAGCATTTCCAATAATTTGCCAACAAAAGCGACAATAGAAGAAAAAGTCTCTTGTGTGTTGCGACACAGATTTGTATGTTCGTAATACTCAACGATACATTTTCTTCATTTTTAAGGATTACGATTATGATTTCGACGATGTTTGATGACGTAGTATTGCCATCGGCAATCAATGCACCGGTGCAAAACCAACTAGTACCGATTGTGGTCGAGCAGACCTCGCGTGGAGAGCGTTCTTACGACATTTTCTCGCGTTTGATGAAGGACAGAATCATCCTTTTGAATACGCCGATTGACGATACCATATCGGGCTTGATTGTGGCGCAATTGCTCTTTTTGGCAAGTGAAGACCCATCCAAAGACATTATGCTCTACATCAATTCCCCGGGTGGCAGCGTAACTTCCGGTTTGGCGATTTACGACACGATGCAGTTTATTCGCCCTGATGTTTCGACAATCTGCGTTGGTATGGCGGCTTCGATGGCGCAAGTTCTCTTGTGCGCCGGGGCAAAAGGTAAACGTTATGCGCTTCCACACTCGCGCATAATGATGCACCAGCCAAGCGGCGGTTCGCAGGGAACGCTTTCGGATATCGAAATCTACACCAAAGAAATGGTACGGATGCGCGACCAACTCTATGCTATCATCGGCAATCACACCGACAAGACCATGGAACAGATTAAAGCCGATGCCGACCGCGATAAATGGATGAGTTCAAAAGAGGCTTTGGATTATGGCATGATTGATAAAATCATGGAACGCAGCACCGAGCCTACGCCAACAGCGTAAAGGCACGATTTCTGCGGACTATATCCCCCCGCAACAAGCGAATATCAGACCCGCGAAGTGCATCCTCAAAATATCTTCGCGGGTTTTGTTCATTTTTCCGCCGATTTTTTACTTTTTGTGCGTCCCTCAAAAACGTGTGGGAACACAGACTAACGATTCGTCAACCACTATGGCAAAAAATCACTACCTCCAACACGACGATATTCACTGCTCTTTTTGCGGGCGCTCCTCAGCCGAAGTGACGAGCATGATTTCCGGTGCCGGCGTGTATATTTGTGACATCTGCATACAAAACTCCGTCGAGATTCTTCGCAAAAATGCCAGTCCCTACACGCAGCAACAACGCGCAAAATTCCAAGATTTCAAACTCTTGAAACCATCAGAACTCAAGCGAGCGCTTGACCAGTACGTTATTGGGCAAGACGACGCAAAACAGTCCATGTCGGTAGCAGTGTACAACCATTACAAGCGCATTCAGTCGGAATCGCTCGTTGGGCATTTGGAGGAAGTGGAGATTGAGAAAAGTAATATCCTGCTGCTCGGTCCCACGGGAACAGGCAAGACGCTTCTGGCGCAAACTCTGGCACGGATTCTGGACGTACCGATTACCATTGCCGACGCAACCACGCTCACCGAAGCGGGTTATGTGGGCGACGACGTAGAGAGTGTTTTATCGCATCTGCTCCAAAACTCCGATTTTGATGCGGACAAAGCAGAGCGCGGTATCGTCTATATTGATGAAATTGACAAAATCTGTCGGAAAAGCGACTCTCCCAATATCACACGCGATGTTTCGGGCGAAGGCGTTCAGCAGGGCTTGTTAAAGATGCTCGAAGGCACGATTGCCGGAGTACCTCCTCGCGGCGGACGTAAGCACCCGGAACAGCCCTTGGTCAATATTAACACCAAAAATATCTTGTTTATCTGTGGTGGTGCTTTCGATGGACTGGAAAAAATTATTGCTCGGCGGATGCGCACATCAACACTGGGCTTCTCGGCAGAACAGGGAGAACACGTCGAAGCAGATGTGGCACTCTTTCCGCACGTTGAGCCGGAGGATTTGCTGGCTTACGGCTTTATACCGGAATTTATCGGTCGTTTGCCCATTATTACCGCCTTGGAACCTCTTTCCGACGAAGCAATGATGGATATTCTCATTGCACCCAAAAATGCCCTGGTCAAGCAATATCAAAAACTGTTTTTGATGGAAGGAATTGAGTTGGAGTTTCGCTCAGAAGCCCTTCAGGTGGTCGTGGACAAGGCACAAAAGCGCAAAACAGGCGCTCGCGGCTTACGCAGCATCATGGAAGAAGCAATGCTTCCGATTATGTACAAAATTCCCGATATGAAAAACGTCCGCAAGTGCATCATTACTCGCGCCGTCATCGAACAGACTGCCGAACCGGAATATCTTTTTGCGCTGGACGAGCCTTTGAGAAAGGTTGCCTTCTAACCTTCGTTACCGTTAAGAAGAAGGTTGAAACAGGCGATATTATTTCTTGCTTGAACTATTGGGAAATGCCACTGCGAGAAAACCTGCTATCAGCGCAACGCTATATTCCATGCCATTTTTTCCTGCCCCTACCACAAACCAGTTTGGGAAATGTACCATCATAATTCCCACAATCAGCATGGCTATAAAGCCAACACTGAGCGGACGAACCAACCATCCCACCGCAAACAGGAGTGATCCCAAAAGTTCATAAATCGTAATGCTCCAAGCAACTGGCACACCAATCGGAGAGAAAATACTCATGCTGAGAAATTCTCCAAAATCGCTAACCGTACCAGTCTTTATGCGGTGGACGGCGTGTATAAACATGATAAGCGCAAGCGTGAGGCGGAGTAAAATTAGCCCTGTCATGGTTTTATCTTCAATGACAAAATGGTTGTAGAAATGAGTTTTAATGAGGCTTGCAGCCGAAACGAGGAGCGTTGTGTGCTTGATGTCTGAAAATTACTTGGTGATTGCACACCAAGCACACAATGGGGACTGCTCCTTGTCTTTAACGGAAACAAATTACAGCAGATCGCTTCCACAGACAATATCAATGGGATAGATGACGCAGTATTTGGGACAAAAAGTCTCTCCACTATGCCTCAATGCTGATTTTCTGTCATATATTTGTGATGCAGTCGTTGTCATCGGCACCCCGCCGATGTTCTTCATTTCTTTGCACATTACTTCATGCAAATTTCGCAGCAGCACACCGCCAATACCGATACAATAACATTTTTGGGCGAATACCGACGCTGGTTTTTCTGGCTTTTGGGTGCATTTTCTCTAGAGGCAATTATCTTTTGTGTGCTGTTTTATTCTCAAAACGTTGAATATATCGGCAAGCCCGTGCAGCAGGAATGGCTAAAAAGCTATGGTTCGCAGACATTGGAAGAATTTGTTTGGCGGCGTTACCTTATTTTCGAGATGCTTCGGCGTTTGCCGTGGGCGGTCTATGGCGTAGGTATTGTCTGGGTTACGCAGCGTTTGCCTATCTTGCAGACGCAGCGAGGAAACGGGGTGTACTGGCGAAATGTTTGGTATCAGCTTCTCATAGCCATCACCGTTGCTTGCTCGCATGGGCTTATCATCCAAAACACATTGACGGTACTTTTCCGTATGGAAACTTTTCCGTATTACATCTATTTACGGAATTTCAACGGCATTTTCCTCTCGTTTGTGCATTATTTTGTCATTTTGCTGAGTGCCTCGATGGTGAGCTATTATCAGCAATTTCGGCAGGAAGAGCTTCTGTCGGCACACCTCAAAACCACTGCCGCGCAACTTGAAACCGATCTTGCACAAGCACAGCTCCATGCTCTAAAAATGCAGCTCCAACCACATTTTCTTTTCAATGCTCTCAATTCGATTTCAGCATTGCTGTATCATAATCCACGCCGTGCAGATAGCATGATTGCTCGCTTGGGAGATTTTCTGCGTATGACGCTGGATAACCCGACGACGCAATTTATCACACTTCGGCAAGAACTGGATTTACTCAAATGCTACGTGGATATAGAAATGATGCGCTTTCCAAGCCGTTTGCAGGTGGGAATTAGCGTGGAAGAGAGTTTGCATGAAGCACAAGTCCCGAACCTTCTTTTACAGCCACTCGTTGAAAATTCAGTGAAGCATGGAATTTTACAAAGCACTGACGGAGGGCGCATTGATATTACTGTGCGAACCTCTCCTGCTTCCCCGGAAACTCTCGAAATCACCGTGCGCGACAACGGACCCGGCTTAAAGCCAAGCGAAATTACACCAAGCGAAACTGGCTTAAATAATAGTACTGAAGTGGCATTTACAGGCAAACTTCACAAAAAATCCAACATTGGTCTCAAGAATACCCATGAACGATTGCAAAAACTTTACGGCGCGAATTTTCGGTTTGATACCTACAATGCCCCCGAAGGCGGTTTTGTGGTCTATTGCGAACTTCCTTTGAGAAGAATGAGTATGCCAAACCCCGAAGAAACCTTGCTCCAAACACAATCAACCAATGACTAGTGCAGCAATGACCAAGCATCTCATAAAAACTCTTATTGTTGATGATGAAGACCTCGCGCGCGAGAAAATACGTCATTTTCTGGGTGATGACGAAGAATGTCTTGTTCTTGCGGACTGTGCTAACGGCTACAAAGCGGTAGAAGCAGTCTGTGAGCGTCTGCCGGATGTGATATTTCTTGACATTCAAATGCCGGAATTAGACGGTTTCGAGACCTTGAGAATGATTCGTGATTCATTGGATGAAGAGGCAACAATGCCGCTCGTAGTCTTCATTACGGCGTTTGACCACTATGCACTGAAGGCATTTGAAGCACACGCAGTGGACTATCTTTTGAAGCCCTTTGATTATGAGCGTTTTCAGGCAATGTTTACGCGGGTAAAAGAACAAATTCGTGCTAGACAGGCTCACAGTTCTCAAGAATCCTTACTTCGTGAGCTTCATGAGCTTCAATCGCAGCGAGCTTTGAAATATCCTGTACGGTATGCCTTCAAAACACGAGGCAGAATCTATTTTGTGGATGTGGACGATGTTGATTGGATAGAAGCCGATAGGAATTATGCGCTCTTTCACGTGAGCGGACTAACCCACGTGCTACGCACTGCATTTGGCGAGCTTGCCGAACAACTTGATCCCGTGCGATTTCTGCGCATACACCGCTCGGCTATTGTCCGCAAATCTGGTATTCAAGAAATCCGCAAACGCTCCGAGCGGTCGTACCAAATTGTTCTGCGAAACGGGAAAGAATTGGATATTGGTGTGGGCTACCGCGATAGTGTTTTTGCGGCATTGGGGCTGGTTTCGCCGGAGGATTAAGGGATTGAGGAATAGAAGGCCTGTCTGCAAGATAAGTTCGTTCATTTTTGTACTTAACGATATTTCTTCTTTATAGGTCATAAGTGTTATGGGCGGTGAAATATTAAAATATATTCGTTTGTAAATTATTGATATTTCGTATCTAGTCAGGTAGGCGTTTTGCTCTTTTGTTAAAATCTGGGCCAAAACTTGCAATAAGCTCTGAAAATTACCTGATTTTTTACGATTCCTATTGCCGTTTTTACAAAATCATCTAAGTTTTGGAGAAATTGGAATAATGACAATAGAAAAAGTATCGAAATTTATCAAAAAACGCCAATATTTAGACCTGACCAGTTACGATATTTCAAAACAATTTTAGATTTTTAACTCAGATTATTTACGTCCACAACCTTAGCTATCGAAAGTAGATTTGATAATGTTTGGCTGGATATATGATATCAAGAGAAGGGAAATCCTATAAAATATTGTACCGTGTCAATACTTGTTTTATTTGCAAACACTCTGTAAAGCCTTGTTGTGGAAGGTGAGGTTTGGTGCGATGTGTAGAGAAACCCGTGATTACCCTTTCGTGCGAACATCCGTTTGCAATTCACAGGAAATTTGCTTAACTTTCGCGCCGTTGCCGTCAACCCTGAAAACCCCGACTTTATCGGGGTTTTCCTGTTCTAGGGAAGGGTTTGAAGGATGCAATTTTTGTACATAACCCAATCAACGGAACTATTCGCCTCGTATTCCCTCATTTTCATTTCGTCAGGACTATCATCATGGCAAAACAGCCACACTCTTCGCCAAAACGCCACACAGCGCACAAAGGCGTTCAGCAATCTTCCGCCAAACCCCTTATTCCCGAACAGTACCAAAGCCTTGCGTATTGTATCGCTTTAGCGCTTGCTGTCTTGGTGTTTTTGCGCGGGACGCTCTTCGGAGGCGGTATTTTCTTTGCATCGGATAATATTGCGTCGGGCAGCTTTGTTCCCTTTTTGGAAGCGGCAAAAAAGAGCGGTGAATTTCCCCTATGGCTGCCGTACATTTTTTCCGGCTTGCCGAGCTATGCAGCGCTTTTAACGACAGGCGACCGTTGGTGGGATTTTATCATGGTGATATTTCATGCTGTTACTAACGGCTTCGGTACAGTACTTCAAAGCGATGCGGCGCGGGTGGGGGCGTATTACACGCTCTACGGAATTGGAATGTTTCTGCTTATGCGGAGCAAGCAACAAAGCCGCTTTGTGGCATTCTTCACCGCATTTTCGGCAGTATTTTCGACGTTTATCATTGTGTGGGTGATGATTGGGCATAACACCAAGCCCATAGCGCTGATGACGTTTCCCTATATTTTGATGTGTCTTGAAAAAATCCGCGAGCGCTTTAGTTGGTTCTATGCGGCGTTGCTGGCTGTTATTACGCATATTTTGGTCGAATCCACGCACGTCCAGATGGTGTTTTATGGTGTGTGTTGTTTTGGATTGTATTTTGTTTTTGAGATAGTAAGCCGATTGATAAAAAAAGAAGCTATTTCGGGTGTGCTGAGAGCCGCAGGAATACTGGCTGTTGCGGGTGGTCTGTCGTTTGCGATGGCATCAGACCGCTATTTGTCGGTTATGGAATACACGCAATACTCCACACGCGGCACTGCGCCTATCGAAAAAGCCGTCGGACAAAAGCAAGATGCCGCAGGCGGTTTTGATTATGAGTACGCCACAAATTGGTCGTTTAGTCCGCAAGAGATGATGACGTTTTTGGTGCCGAATTACTTTGGTTTTGGAAAAATGAAAGTCGGTAATGAAGTCCAAAGCACGTACTGGGGGCAGATGCCTTTTACCGATGCCGCAAATTACATGGGTATTGGTGTGCTGGCGCTGGCGATATTTGGTGCTTGGCATTGGCGGCGCGATACCTTTGTGCAGTTTCTCGTGGCAATGGCGGTTTTTGCGCTCATTTTGTCATTTGGTAAAAACTTTCCGCTTTTGTACAATCTCTTTTTCAACCTCGTTCCCAACTTCAACAAATTCCGCGCACCCCAGATGGCGCTTGCTCTCATGCAATTTGCCGTGCCGATTTTGGCGGGCTATGGTCTGACGGGAATTTTGGGGCAGCGCAATACTACCGATCACGAGCGTCATAGCGCTGTTCAGCGTAAATGGCTCTTGGTTGGTGTTGGCGGTGCGGCGCTGTTTTTGCTGGCGGGCTTTGCCTTTAGCGCCGTTGGCAAAGAGCAGTACGTCAAAGCTGTCGGCGACGCAACAAGCGAACAATACCAGAGCGTCCTAGCGCAAGTCCGCGATAACCCGCAGCAACTTGCCGCATACAAAGAGCGTATCGCGCAAATTGCGGGTGAGCGTGGTCAGCAAATTTATACGTTGATGATTGAGGACTGGTATGCAACGGCGCTGCTTGGTCTGGCATCTATGCTCACGGTCTGGCTGCTTGTGCGCGGGACGTTACCGCAGTGGGCTGGTCTTTCGCTTTTGGCGCTGTTGATGATTATTGACCTTTGGCGCGTAAGTTCGCGTCCGATGGAGATTTCTAAGCAAAATTATCAAGAAACGGTCTTCCGCAAGACCGATGCGATTAGTTTTATTCAAAATGACAAGTCGCTCTACCGCGTGGCAGACTTTAATCAATCGCCGAATGTGATGGCATATTTTGGCTTACAGCATATTCATGGCTATCATTCGGCAAAACTCCGTATTTATCAGGATTTGCTGGATGTGGCAGGAAATGGCGGTGGCTCAGTGATTGCGAATCCATTTTTGTGGAATATGATGAATGTAAAATACCTTCTTTCGGAACGCCCCTTGATGGAAGGAATGCAACCCGTGTTTAAATCGCAAGAGGCACAAATGCTGGTGTATGAAAATCCTTCAGTCCTACCACGTGCTTTTTTCGTGAATCGCGCTGAAGTCGGGAAGCAAATGGACATTCTGCAACACCTGAAAAATGGCGATTTTGCGCCACTTGAGGTTGCGTACCTCGAAAAACCGCTTCCACAGCCGGTTGATACGGTTGTTGGCGATATGATGGAGCATATCAACCGCGTGAAATCGACTGTTTACAAAAATGAGAAGATTGCTTTTGAGGTCGAAGCGACAGGAAATAATTTGCTGTTCCTGAGCGAAGTCTATTACCCGGCGGGCTGGAAGGCCTATATTGACGGCAAAGAGACCGAAATTTTCAAAACCAACTATGCCTTCCGCAGCGTGATTGTGCCGCCCGGCAAACATACCGTTGAGATGCGTTTTACCTCAGACCGCTTTGGCTTAGGAAAAAATCTCAGTTTAGCGTGCAATGTCCTTGTTTTGGCGGTCTTAGGCTTTGGCGTTTGGCAATGGCGCAAGGAAAAAGGGCAAGCGTAAATTAAAGTAACTGGTTATAGACGAGGGTCTGCCTTCTGAGGCAGGCTCTCGTTCCTACCGAAGCATCTTGCGCCCATTGCAATCTCGGATCGAGAGCCTCGCTAAGAAGCGAGACCCTCGTGCCTGACCTGACCAGTGAGTCATCTCACGTAATTACACCATTCCGACAGAATTTTTTGCTATCGTCGTGAAAATATTTCTTCGTCTTCTCGGTTTTGTCCTACCGTACAAATGGCTTGTTTTCTGGTCTCTGGTCTTTGGTGCGGTATTTTCTCTGCTTTCGGCGATGTCTATTGCTATTGTGCAGCCAATTTTCCAACTCTTATTCGATAATATTTCCCTTCCCGTAAGTACGCCCGATGCAGGTATTCTCGCGCAAGCCAAGGATGGCTTTTATCGCACCATTGCGGGGTATGTCGTTGCCAATGAAACAAAGTCCTCAGCACTGGTCAGAATTGGTCTATTGATTATTGGTGTTTTTGTGCTAAAAAACATCACGAAATATTGCTGCAATGTTCTCACAACGCTGCTCAATGAAAGCCTTATTCGCTCTATTCGTGAGCAGGTCTTTGGGAAAATGATGCATTTTTCGATGGACTTTTTTACAGCACATAAAGGCGGGCATCTCGTTTCGGTAATAGCAAACGATGTCGGCGCGGTACAAGGAAGCGTTACCGCCGCAACAATGGCACTTGCCCGTGAACCGCTTCAAATCGTGCTTTTTTTGCTTATGTTGCTTTCGCTTTCGCCTTTTTTAACGTTTGTTGCCTTTGCAACTAGCATTTGTGCGCTTTTGCTCATCCGCATTGCCACAAAGACGCTTCGCCGCTATGCCGGTCGAATGCAGAGCGTCATGGCAAATTTCACCTCGGTTTTGCAAGAGGCGCTCGGCGGAATCAGAATTATTAAGGCGTTCAGCATGGAAGAGCGTGTGATTGGACTCTTCACGGCGCAAACCCGGAGCTATGTTCGGGCTGCCTCGAAATATCAGCGTGTGTACGATCTTGTTCCTGCGATTAGCGAAATTTTTGCTATTGTTGCGCTTGCTGTAGTGCTGTATGTGGGTGGCGGGCAGGTCTTTTCGGGAGAAATGAAAAGCCATGAGTTGATTACGTTCTTGTTTGCGCTTTTTAGCATTATGTCGCCCATTACCAGCGTTGCCAGCCTTCCGGCGCAGGTGCAACGCGGCTTGGCATCGGCAGAAACAATATTTGCCATTCTTGACCGTTTGCCGAGTGTTGAGGATGGCAAAGGGATTGTTACGGGCTTTGAACGAGAAATTACCATTGAGAATATTGATTTTTCCTACGAGCCGAGCCGTAATATTTTGCAGCGGGTTTCGTTTCGGATTGAGAAGAACAAGAAAATTGCATTGGTTGGCGCAAGCGGTAGCGGCAAATCCACAATGTGCGACCTTATTATTCGGCTCTACGACCCAACAGCAGGGGCGATTTTGCTGGATGGCGTGAATATTCGGGAATTGACGTTTGCCTCCTATCGGCGTTTATTCGGCGTTGTTTCGCAGGAATCCTTGCTGTTTAACGATACTATTGCCAATAACATCCGTTTTGGTGCAAAAGAAACGCTGACGGACGCACAAGTCCGCGAAGCGGCACGAATTGCTAATGCGCTGGAGTTTATCGAAAAGCTGCCCAATGGCTTCGAGACAAGCATCGGCGACAGAGGTGTACTGCTTTCCGGCGGACAAAAACAGCGCTTGGCGATTGCACGAGCATTGGCGGGAAGCCCGGCGATTTTGATTTTCGACGAAGCAACCTCCGCGCTGGATTCCGAGTCGGAGCGCTTTGTGCAGGAGGCAATTAACGCTGTTTTGGAAGACCGCACGGCTGTTATCATTGCGCACCGCCTTTCCACCATCTTGAGTGCCGATGAAATCTTGGTTTTTGACCAAGGACGCATTTGTGAGCGCGGTACACATAGCGAATTGCTTGCGCAAAAAGGCGTGTACGCTCGGTTGTACGAGATTCAATTTGGCAACGGCGTATTAGATTGATATTCAATTCCGTAACTGGTCAGGTCTCGAAAATTATCCACGAATCGCACAAATCCTCACCAATCAGGTCGGTGTTACAATCAAGTTGATTCTTGTAAATTGTCAGATTCACTATAGCCAACAATTTTTCATGCTAATGCTGTACGGAAACGATGATCTTGAATTCAAGTTGTAAGTGCGAAAGTTATTCAATAGAGAATTGGTGCGGTGTTGGGAAACGCTTTCATTCTCCAAGTGAGAATATATGTTCAATCTCCATTCCAAGCAGTTTGCCTTTTTCTATAACCAAAATATTGTATTATCAACTCGATTTTAACGCTACCCAGATGGTCTCCTTGTTGAAGATTTGGATTCTATCAATGGTTCGAGTATATTCCATCGGACAATACTCAGGTCGGAGGGGTAGGATGTGGTACGCATTTTCCTCCATACACATTTTATCGACGCTTCCATTTGGCACAACACTTCAACAAAATTCCTCATTCCATCATGGGCAAAGGCGAACAAACACTCTTCGAGAAGTTGGAAACAGAACTCGAAAAAGAAACCGAAGAAGAACTCTCCACCAGTGGAGAGGGCTGGCGGTATATGCGGCGTGTGCGTATCGGCATTATCGCCGCAACGACGTTTTTTGTCACGATATTTTTTCCACTCAACCGCAGTTTGTATCAGCAATTAAGTGTTGGTGCCGAGTGGCAGCAAGAATCGCTCGTTGCGGAGGCAAATTTCCCGATTTACAAACCCAAAATCCAGTATGAAAGCGAGGTACGGCTTGCCAGAGAGCAGGCTACGCCGATATTTGTACCGGGAAATGACGGCGAATCGGCATTGTCCACCTTGCGCTTGATTGGGGAAGCCTTGGCGCGTGGTGAAGCCTCCGACCCCGCACAAATTCAGCGCGTAACAGGCTTTTCCGCAGAAAACCTCGCACGGCTTTTTGCTTTGCCGGAAACGCGGCGTGTCCAAAAAATGCAGCACATCCTTCAGCGCTGCTCGGCGTTGCAAGCAATGGCGTACAAGCAAGGTTTTATCGATATTCTACGGTCTTCGGTGAAAACGTCGGATATTATCTTGCGGCGCTCACCAACGGTTGAAGAGGTCGTTACGGCAAGCCAACTTTTTGACTCCGCCCTCTACCGAAGCGCCTTTGAGCAGATGGCTCGGCAGGATTTTGATGAATTGGAGCGTTCGCTTGCTTCCGATATGTTGCCAAAGTTATCTTATCCGAATATCAATTTCTCCCCCGCTTTCACGCAAGAGGCACAAAATCTTGCCGCCGAATCCGTCCCCAAAACGCTCGGAATGGTCAGGCGCGGCGAGACGATCATTGCCAAAGGCGAGACAATTTCTCTCATGGCACTCAATAAACTCCGCTCTTCGGAGTTCACCCGTTTTCTCTATTATAGCGAATACCAATCTCTCGGCTCGTTTGCCGCCAATCTTCTCCATGCGGCGCTTATTTACTCGCTGCTCCTAGTGTATTTGTACATCATTCGCAAACGACTTTTTTACGATAATGCCCAACTGGGCGGCTTGAGTGCTGCATTTGTGGTTG
>JAAFHM010000642.1 GCA_013298375.1 Ignavibacteria bacterium
CCTTGCAGCGTGTAAATCTGGACAAATGCTTGATAGCTTTCTTTGATACGTTCAGCAAACTTTCCTTTTTGCGCCAGTTCCAAACCGCGTTGTGCGTACTCAATGGCACGAGGAAAATTGCCTTGATGGGCGGCTATGATTCCTAGTGTGTACGACATCTGACTGATATACTTTTCATTATGCTCGGTGATTGCAATAGCGAGTGCGCGTTGGCAGTATCTATCGGCATCATCGTATTTTTCTTGTTGAAGATAGGTCATACCGATATTTGCCCCGGCAAAGGTACGTCCATAATTGTAGTCAATCGAATCAGCAAGCAGAAAACCACGCTCGCTGTATTGCAGCGATTCCGCATATTGTCCGTTCAAGCGGTATGCCGCACCGATATTCGCAAGTTCAAGCACGATGCCTTCAGTATCTTGCACCGTTTGAAAGGTTGCAAGCGCCTTGCGGTAGTAATCAATGGCTGTTTCATACTGGGCTTGGCGTTTGTAGATATTACCCAAATCGTTGAGCGTATGCCCAATTCCCTGTTTATCGTTAGTAGCGTCAAAGAGGGGAAGCGCCTCAAGCAATGTTTCTAGTGTAATATCGTATTTACCCTGATTGTAGAGCGCATAGCCGATATGATAGAGCGCCCACGCTTTTTCCTGCTTTTTTCCTAAACGCTCGGCAAGGCTCCGCGCTTGGGAAGCATAGACCAACGAAGAATCGGTAGAAGTATATTGATATTCCTGCGCAAGAGTGTTCAGAATACGCAAGCGAAGTTCTTCGTTTTGCGGCGAAACACTCAGTGCTGCACGAAGCGAATCTAAGGAATGGCGCTTCTGATTTGCTTTTACATCAAAGCGAGATTGCCCGAACACCAGAGCGGGAAGGGCAAAAACAAAGCAGAGAGTGATAATACTCAAACGGCAGAAAAGAAGGTGATGACGCATGGTGTAACGACATGATAATCAAAAATTTCAACTCAACGCATTGTAGTTCAACGCACGGCAATTTAATGAAAGTTTTCTCATTCTTTCGGACTATTTTTCACTCGCCGATTGCAACAAACTGAACGCAATATCGGTATAACGACCAATTCAATATTTTTTCATGGTTATTTTTCAGACGGTACTATGGTTGCACTTCTTCAGATTGAACTCATCAAAACCCTGAAACGACGGGCTTTTTGGGTTTCACTTGGTTTATTTTTACTATTTTTTCTGCCTATTATGGCGGCAGCGTTTGGGCGCGGTGGTTCGCTCGAAGTTAATGGGCAAAAACTTGTCTCCATAGCGCTTCCGCAAGGCTGGGGACTGATGTTGGATTTACAAGGGCTGGATGTGGCTTCGATGGCGCGTCTTTTCTTGCCTGTTATCGTGTGTATTTTTGTTGGAAGCGAATTTGTCTTCAAAACCTCAAGGCAAAATATTATTGACGGACTCACACGGGAGCAGTTTTTTATTGCCAAAATGGTGTTTGTGGTCTTTATGGCGATAGTTTTTTTCATCATTTATCTTCTGCTCGTGCTGACGTTTGGGTATATCTTGGTTGACCGCAGCGAAATTACCGAATCGCTTATTCGTGGTGTGGATTTTCAGATGATGGGAGCGTTTTTTGTGATGCTTATCGGCTTTGGCTTGATTGCGACACTCTTCGGTATCGCCTCGCGTAATACCGGCACGGCGATTGGTCTGTTCTTTTTCTATTCGACGGTCATTGAGCAGATTGCACCAAGCCTTCTCCGTCTCAAAGAATCGCTGCGTCCTTTTGCCGAATATTTCAATTATCTTCCTATCAATATTTTCCGCGAAGTCGTCAAGCCAGCCCGCTACGACGCGGAGTTTTTCGCGGCAAAAGTGGCGCGAATGGGCGGGCAGCCCCTTACCTTCGACCTCACAACGCAAACAGTGTGGGCGTGTGCGGTGCTTTACATCGTTCTTCTCGGAGCAGCATCCTATCTGCTGTTGAAGAAAAGCGACTTGTAAGACAAAAACCAATAATCAAAAACTAAAACCTAAAACTATTATGTCCGTCATCGAAGTCAATAATCTTTCAAAAATTTACCGCAGTCCGCTTGCTCGCAAGGAAAAATGCGCTGTTGACAATATTTCTTTTCACGTTGAGCAGGGGCAAATTTTCGGTTTTCTGGGACCAAACGGAAGCGGTAAAACCACCACTATTGGTATGCTCTTGGACATTATCAATCGCACCAGTGGTGAAATCAGGCTTTTTGGCGATACGAATTTGAATGCCGCCCGAAAGCGTATCGGAGCAACATTGGAAACACCAAATTTTTATCCGTATCTGTCCGGTTATGATAATTTGCGGATTGTCGCTAAAATCAAGGGGATTGGTGAGGCGCGTGTGCAAGAAATTCTCGGCATCGTCAAACTAGCGGATCGTCAAAAAGACGCATTTAAGGCATATTCGCTCGGCATGAAACAGCGATTGGCACTTGCCTCGGCAATGCTTTCCGACCCCGATATTATCATTCTCGACGAACCCGCCAATGGTCTCGACCCCGAAGGCATACGCGAAATCCGTGAAATCATCAAGGGTCTCGGCAAGCAAGGCAAAACCGTGTTTCTCTCCAGTCACTTGCTGGATGAAGTTGAGCAAACCTGTACGCACGTCGCCGTGATCAAAAACGGAAAACTCGTGAAACAGGGTTCGGTGCAAGAACTCACAAGCCGCAATATTGCTCGTTTGGAAGCGGAGGATACGGATTTTCTTCGCACGGTTATTCGGGGGTATTCGGGAGCGCTTTCGGCAGAAGTGAGAGATGGTGCGGTGTATGTGGCA
>JAAFHM010000133.1:0-2712 GCA_013298375.1 Ignavibacteria bacterium
TTTTGCCGTTTGCGCGGGTTTTGCTCCACCGTCCGCAAACATTCTGCGAACATCCTTGACGCTTTGATTGATGCCCTCACGGGCATCGCATTTCAACTTGCTGTTCCATAGACCTGACCAGTTACCCTAAATCAATAATACAAGGTACACCGTTTGGTCTAATAATGATATTTTCAGGCTTCAAGTCTCTATGCACAACATTTTGTTCCCAAATTACAGATAATCCTTCCACTAAAAATTTCAGCAAGGTAAGTATCTCTTGAGGAGTTCTAAATCTTGACATTTCTTCCCTTAATGTACGCCCTTCGATATAGTCTTCAATGATTTCAAATTCTTTAGAGGTAAAATTGATATTAAAATCATGTTGCTGTGGGTAAAAATCCGAATTTACTTCAGAAAGTAAATCTACCTCGCGCTTTATCCTTTCAAGAGAAGATAAACTCTTAATAGAGCCTTTTTTGATGACTACCATACCAAATTCTGGATGACGCGCTAAATGGACAGTTTTTTGACCTCCTTGTGCTAATTCTTTGAGTATTTCGGATTGATTCCGCATAAGATGAAATATAATTATGACTGGGTAATGAAGGATTTTTAGAATTACACTGAAAGGGTGTGAAAGGGGGAAATCAAACTTTCTCTGCAAATCTACTCTACAAGCCTCTTCAAATCAAGAGAAATCGCACTCACCGATAATTTTCTCTTGTACTCCATAACGGTCTATTTCAATCCCTTCCATCCCGCCTCCCACCTTGTTATTTTGCATCCGTTCAATTCATCTTCACCACCACTTATTGAAAGGATGCAATCATGGATATTGCATTGTCGCAAGTCACCAAATTGGAAGGTATTGCCACGCAAGATAACGGCAATTACCGCCAGTTCACCGAATTCCAAGATTTCGTCAGCGCGGTGCGCTCTATCGGAACGCTGGAGAAAAACTGCACCGACGCTCTGGCATCGTTTGACGTGCTTCAAGCCGACACCGATGGCAAAGTCATCGTTGTCGCAAAAGGCATTGATGGGGAAGTGCAGTTCACGCCAAATGCCGCGTTCCGCACGGCTTTGGAGAACGTCAAAACCGCACTCACCGCCGCAAAATCTGCCGTTGGTGCTGTACAACTGCCATTGCCGTAATCGTTCCACACGAGGCGGCATGACGCATAAAGAATCAAGCCGAAGCCGTGAGCATAACGCTCCATCACCACAGGCTTCGGCTTTTTTTTTCACCATAAACCACTATCACCATGAACGGACAAATCATCTCTGCACCAAGCGTGGTGCGGATTCCCTACGGCGGTTCTCGCACCATTCAAGTCGTTACCACGTGCGACGGCGGAAGCGTTCCACCTGATTCCTTTGCCTACATTTACGAAAGTTGGTTCCAAAATATCGGTGTGTACCAAAGCACGGGCAATGGCTACGCCGTTGCCAACATCACGCTCACCAACGAGAACGAGACGGATAGCGCAATCACGCTGCACGAACTCGTCTATTCGTTCTGGAACGGCGACATTGCTGATGATAACCGCGAAATTACGATTATCTATGAGCCGCGCCGCAAAGGTCAGCCGCTATGAGTCGTCAAGCCTTCGATATTGCCGTGTACGAGCTTGGCACGTCGGAAATCTTTGGCGATACCGATAATCCCCGTATTCTTGAGTATCACCAAGCCACAAGCCTGAAAGCAAGCAGCGACGAGGTTGCGTGGTGTGCGAGTTTCATAAACTGGTGCTTGAAGAAAGCTGGTTTTCATGGCACAAACTCTGCCCGCGCTCGAAGTTTTCTAGCGTGGGGCAAAGAGATTTCACTTCATGAAGCACGGCGCGGCGATATTGTTGTGCTTTCGCGTGGCACAAACCCATCCTTCGGACACGTTGGCTTTTTTGCCGGACGAGAGCAAGATTCCGTCTTGCTTTTGGGCGGTAATCAAGGCAACAAGGTTTCTATTTCACCATACCCTACCCACCGCATCATTTCTATCAGGAGAGCAATATGAGTTCTGTAAACGTATCAAATCTCAAAATTCCATCAGTCTTTCAATGGATAATGGGCGCACCAACGCTTATTGGCAAAATCCAGCGCGTGATTGCGTCCGCGCAAGCAAAGAACTGGACAACGACCGCCGTCGCGCTGGTCGCGCTTTTGGCGTATGTGGGCAATCTTTTTGGTTTGCCGATAGACGACAGCACCGTCCAAATGCTGAAAGCCGCAGCAATCGCCGTGATTGGCTTTTTCACAGGCAAGCAGGTCGTGAATCCGCAAAAAGTGGATGCAGAATGGAAAGTCCTCGAAACGAGCATACTCCAACCGAGCGCGGAGGAAAAAGCGCATGGACAAACTTGAATTGTACATCATCACAGGCTTGGTGTCGGTGATAGCGTATTTCCTGAAGGCATTGCATGGCGACGTGCTGGGGATTCGGAAAAATCTTCAGCACATCGAAACGGAAATCGCCGTGAAGCACCAAGCCGATGAAGACCGCGACCGCAGATTGGAGAATGTTGAGAAGACCGTGTATAAAGAATGAAGCTCGCTTGAAGGTAGCAAAGATTATTTTTTGCTACCTTTTTTTTCTTTCCATAGCAATTTCCAGCTATTCAATGCCAAGTTAAAGAAACCCCAGACTCCACCCAGCCCTGCAAGAGATACAAAGAACCGAACAATGTAATCCTGAATCGTTTGTAGAGTACCATTAGCCCAGTTGATATA
>JAAFHM010000133.1:2722-10691 GCA_013298375.1 Ignavibacteria bacterium
AAATGCCGAACAGTCCGATGCCAAATACAGCCGCAATAAAACGCCAAAACGATTCTCCAAAACTTTTATCCTTATCGCTTACTTTGTTTTCCAATGCTACTTTTGGAACGTCAGAGGCACGTAATTCTAACAATTCTTTTTCCATTAACTTATTTCTGGTTTCATAGTCCTGCTGTATATGCAGAAACCATTGACTTTGCCAGTTTGCTATTTCACGATTTTTCTCTATCTGAGAGCGAATCAAATCCAAATCCGTACGTAGCTGTTTATACTCTTCATTAGCCACGATTTTTTGTCGCTCTTGTTCTTGAGATTGTTCTCGAAGCACCTTTTCTACAGCAAGTGCAAAGGCTTTATCACCCTCTTGTGCAGATTCGTTGAGTATCATGATTGCTTCGGCGGAAGTGTTTGCCAAACGACCGAGTAAACGAGCATACTCATCCACATTATCGTTCGAGTGAAGGCGTAAAGCCTTATCAAATTCTAAGAGCATCTCCTTTGTAGGAAGATGTGCAATAACAGTTTGTGCGATAATCTCGTGCAAACCCAGATTAGCTACGATTGAATTTAGTTCTTTGGGCTTAACTAGCCATAAGCGACTTGCTAATCCTTCAGGCGTAATGATTTCAGTTATTTTACCATTTCCAACTCTCTCCCGATTAAAAAAGTAGAGCCTATCATTGGGGGACACAAACCAGAAATGAGCTTTACGAAACATAGAAACGTACCCATTCCTTTTGTGCCGTATGTAATAATATGCAGCTACATCATGAAAAGCATTATAGCTATTACCATTTTGACGTTCTTGCGTAAGATTGGAAAAATCTTCTGATTGTTCAGTCTTGTCTTTAATTGCTTCTGGGACAATTTCAATCTTTGCCTTCAAATCTTCTGCAATACGATGTTCGAGATTGTACATGAGGTTTTCCAACCATGTTTTATCTAAATGCCGACGATGACAAGCATAGGCAACATCTCCTCTATGAGCTACATACGAGGTTGGGCTGGAAAAATTTTCCACAGCTTTTTTTAAGATACCCTCTATTTCATCAATGGTAATATCAAGAACCGCTATGGTAGCACCCGACTGATGAATTATTTCAATTAACTCACGTGCTGGCACGGTCTCTTCAGGAATTTGTAGATCCAAGGCGCACAAGATGAAAGCTGTATCTAAGTAATAGACCACATTCGGTGTGTTTTGAGATTCTGAGGCAACATCAATTTCTGATTCCAAGTAAGAAGCGATAATACTACCAAGATATATATCTTGCATACCACGATATGCAATCGGGTCTTTTTGCCTGATAAGCTCCAAATATCGCACGTGATACTCGTATTCTTGTATTTCAAATTCGACAGGACGAGCGTTATCGGCAAAATAACTGCTAAGAATTTTTTTGTTTAGATCAAGGAATTTGGAAAAACTGCATAACTCAGCAGGTAAGTGTACACCTTCTCTTTCAAGAAAGACTTTAAAACTTTCTTCAATTTTATTGGCAATAAATTTTTGATTATCATACATCTCATCATAATCCACAAAGGCGTACTCGCCGATTGAAAACTTACCCTTGTGATAAGTAAAACTGTGCTTTTGGCGTTCATTTTTTGACCAAGTTGTCGCTATGAAAGCCAACATTTTACGGACAATCAGTTGAGGGATATTTAATCCATAAAATTCGTAAACAAGGCTTTGAATGTCTGTATCTTTTCCCTGAAACGCTCCAGAAGAACCTAATTGCCGTTGCCGTCGAGAATACTCACTGAGTGCTTTCAGGCAAATAGGTATATATACACCTTGAAAAAGGTCTTGGCTATTATTATTTAACGTTGCAAGGAAAGCATATGCAACAAGGTTATTCTGTGAAGTATGAGCGATTTGTACAGCTTGAGTCATAAAGTTTTAGAACAGGTGAACGCTAAAAGCCCGCTTGCGGGCGGGCTTCATTGTTATCGTGCGGATGATGTTTGCTGTGTGCCGGAAGGCGCAGTTTGCGTCGTCGTCGGCTCAGGTTTTGGCGGTTTCACGGGCGGCATCGGCGCAGTAACGCGAATAGTCGGAAGGTTTTTATATTCGCTGAAATCTGCCGTGCTGCCTGTACGCGGGTCGGTGTAACGGATGGATTGATTGTGTGCCATGATTTTTTTGCTCCTTTGGAGGTATGATACCTCAATATCAGTGTTCAATAATTGTTTTCAGAATACTGGTTTGCATCGGATGTTGCAAGTTGCAGTAATTTCTCATTTTTGGGAAGGATAAAATCGGAAAAATGCTTTTTGTCCGCTTGCATGATGCGCTCTTTTATCTCAATCGTCAAATCGTGGATTTCTTTTTCCGTTAGCTTGCCTTCGCGGACATCGTACCAATGGCGTTCGATAAACAGCGAAATATCTTGCAGTTCACTTATCAGTCCGAAAATATGCTTCATGTTCTTTTGGTAGGGGAGAAATGGCTTGATTGCTGTTACCACTTGTGAAAGAACGATAATCGTTCCCCACACAAACGGATATTGTTGCACCAAAACCCATGTCGCCAAACTGCCTGTGGAAACAACCGCCAAGACCATTTCTAACCAACGGTTGACCCGTTCATATCGTTCATGATATTTTTGCAGGTACAAGATTTGACCTTTGGTTTGCACCAATTCTTGCCAATACTTTTCTTGATAGGTTTTGCTGCTTTCCATTGCCTACACTTTGGTTAGAACACGAACATATACTCCACAAATGTACGAATTTTGCAAGCATTTCAGCAAGGAAAATAGGGACATCGTGCAAGCTCACTTCAACACCGCCTTCTTCCGCCCCAGACTATCCAGAAAAAAGAGCGAAGCATTGCCCGCCGCATCCACACTCATTTCCGCCCGCACACGACCGACGGAATCACGTAGCACAAACTTCCGCGCTTCCACCGTGCGCTGGAACGATGGACGCAGGGCAGTGATGATGAGCGATGCAGCAATCACCGCTGTTATGGAGCAGAGAAGCCACATCAAACGAATCAATACTCTCAAACTTTCTCGGAGGTGAAACATAGCAATCAAAATAGTTTTCTTGGCTAATGAATGGAAGTTGTCTTATTTTGCTTGAGCCTCACATACTTCCAATCTTCCCAACAGCAAATGTTTTACAATATCGTTCTTGAAACGCTTGGCAACGACGCACAAGCACTACAAGCACTCATGGATATTACCGAGCGGCGGACATACGCGCAAGGGGAGATATTTGTCCGTGCAGGTGTGGCTGCAAACACGGTGTTTTTTGTTGAAAAAGGTCTTTGCCGCTTGTTCTACTACAAAGACGATAAAGAGGTTACAGCGTGGTTTGCCTTTGAAAATACGACGCTTGCAACGCTCAGTTTTCTTGCCCAAACGCCGAATGATGAGTATTTGCAAGCCCTGGAGCCTTCTACAATTATTGCTGTTCCTTACAAAGATCTGCAAAACCTGTATTTGCGCTATCCCGCAATTGAGCGGTTGGGCAGAACGCAGCTAGAACAAATGATGTTGCATCTTGGACAGCGACTAAAATCCCTCCAATTCTACACTGCAAAAGAGCGTTATCAAGAGCTTCTCCATGCCTTTCCGAGCCTGCCGCAGCGCGTTCCGCAGCATTATATTGCCTCATTTTTGGGTATCACGCCGGAAACCTTGAGCCGCATTCGTGCTTCTTGATAAATGTCAATGTGTAGGGGAAATGAATTATCGAATTTTGTAGAATCATTATGATGACACAACTATTCGATGTTTCACCTTTTTCTCCGCATTATGAATACCTTTCGTGAATTTATCTCGCACTATCCGTTATCGCTTTTAACGGAAGTATCTATCTATAGCATTGTCCTCATCACCGCGTATCTCGTTGTCTGGCGGTGGCTCAAACCTCGTTTGCAATCATGGCGTATCCAAGTTCGGCAGCGTGCCGATATTGCACAACTACGTTCCGAGATAGGACATTCTCTCACAACGTTGCTGATATTTGCTCTCTTTGATTGCCTTATACTATTTCTTTATGAGCGTGGCGCGACGAAAATGTATATGGATGTCCAGCAATACCCGTTACTTCTCGCTTTTGGAAGTTTTTTTCTGATGATGGTCGTGGATGATATGTGTTTTTATTGGATTCATCGCACGTTGCATCATCCTACGGTCTATCGCTATGTTCACGCTGTTCATCACGAAAGCATAGATACTACGCCATTTACATCGCTTTCATTTCATATCGGCGAAGCGTCGGTGCTGACGCTTTGGATAGTGCCGCTCGTGGCTGTTGTGCCGTTGTATATGCCGGCAATGTTTCTGTTTCAGGTCTATGCCGCTTTCAACAACCTCATCGGTCATATTGGCTACGAGTTTTATCCGCGCTGGTTCGCGCAGAATCCCATTTTGAAGTGGAAAACAACGTCCACGCATCACAATATGCATCACTCCAAATTTAACGGCAATTACGGCTTGCATTTTCGCGTTTGGGACAAAATCTGCGGGACGGAATTTCACGACTACGAACAAACGTTTGCTATCATGCAAGACCGCAAGGAAAAGCTGGTAGAGACTAGCTTTTTGCCCCTCACCATAGCGAACATTACTGACGAAACTCCTCTAGCTTATACGATTGTTTTTGCCAATGCCGACAAGAGATTTTTCGCCTACAAAGCTGGTCAGCACTGCACGTTGAAAATTACGATGGACGGGAAAGCCTATTACCGCACGTTTTCGCTCTCAAGCTCACCGTCGGAGCAAGATAAACTGAGGGTTACGATAAAACGTGTCCATAATGGGCGCATAACCAATTTTATCAAAGACAACCTGAGCAATGGTACGGTAATTGAAGCATCTCTACCGACAGGCGCAATGACCTTTGAACCCAATCCGATTCGCCGAGTTCATTATGTGCTCATAGCAGGCGGGAGCGGCATTACACCACTTTTTTCTATTCTTAAAAGCATACTCGCAGATGAGCCTCATAGCCGTATCTCACTTCTATATGCAAATAGGAATGAAGCACAAATCATCTTTCGTTCACAGCTCGCAGACCTTATGCAGAGACATTCAGACCGATTGTTCGTTAAGCATATTTTAGACGAACCGATTGCAACAGGGCAGCAAAATGATACGAAAGGCGGCATTGCTTCTGCCTTGAAGGAACGTTTTGCTGAAGCACCTGTATTGCCAATCGTGGCGTATTTGTGCGGTCCGAAGGGGATGCTTGATATTGCCAAAGAGCATTTGCATTTTTGGGGTGTTTTGGCAGAAAATATTCGCCAAGAATCCTTTGCTAGCGCGGCTTCTCACCAAGTTCCCGCAAATCTCGTCGCGCCCGATTGGTCTGCCACCGGCATCATCACACGCGGCGGAGAGCGGCAGGAAATATCCATCGGCAACAACGAAACCATTCTTGCGGCAGCCGAGCGGCACGAACTGGATTTACCGTACTCTTGTCGGTCGGGTGTTTGCGGTACGTGCAAGGCTCGGTGCGTTTCCGGCAGTGTAACAATGTCCGCTAACACAGTATTAGATGAGCGTGAACTCAGCGAAGGGTGGATACTCACGTGTCAGGCACTTCCAACAACCGAAAAGTTGGAGATTGTCTATGGAAAATCGTAGTAGTGCTTTAGAAGCCGCTTTCTCCATCATGGAACAGCACTTTAACCAAGCAAGCATGAGACGTTAGTATTCGGATGTATTTGACAAATATAGCCCAGTTTTTAGTTTTTAATATTTTGAAAAGCATGAACAAAATCATCATTTTCATTGCAATTTTACTGATGGCAACATCAGAACTTTTTGCACAAGACAAACGATATGAAGAATGGTACCTTACGACAAAAGACTCAGTTGAAATCTTTGTCAAAGAAATCAAGGGTGGGAAGGATACCGTCATTGTCATACACGGTGGATTTGGAGCTAACCACGACTATATGTTAGATGCTATAAAGGGGTTGGAAAACAAATTCCATTTCATACTATATGACCAACGGGGGTCTTTGATGTCTCCTGCGCCAAAAGAAAAACTTACATTTCAAAAAAATGTTAATGACGTATTTGAATTAGTTACGGAACTGAAACTAAAGAAAGTAAGCCTCCTTTGCCATTCAATGGGTAGTCTAACAGGTATGGAATTCATAAAACAACACCCGGACTTAGTTTCTCATGTTGTTTTGTGCGGTGCCATTATACCAAAATCGGATAGCTCGGGAAGCGTTTTCTCAGAAAGGGTAACAAAACAATTAGACTTCTTGACAAAACAACGCAAAGAGGTGAATGAGTTAAAGCAGCCCTATAAAGACAGACGACCACTGCTGACTCAAAAAGAAAAGACCGAATACTGGCGAATTAACTTTGCCGCAGCCAATATATACCAGATAAAAAAATGGAATGTATTAAAAGGAGGCAGAAGTTATTTTAAGACTGAACCAGCCGTGATGACAGAAACTGTACATTGGGATTACGATTATCGGGCAGTTTTGCATAACAATGGTAAAGTGACGGTTATTCAAGGGCAGTATGATTTTTTGGATTTCAATGGTGAAATCTATAAAAGCCAAATTTTAGATTTTAAGAACATTGCTTACATCACGTTACCAAATGCGGGGCATAATAGTTGGGTTGACCAGCCTATATTGTTCAAAAACAGATTATCTGCTGCACTTTCAAAATAAGAGGCTTCTATCAGCAATGTATTTGAAACGATGGTCTGTACCTTTTCAGGAGGCAGCACACTAGAATGTCTGCTCCGCCGCATGAAATCAGGCTCCGGCAGCGCAGACGTTCTAGTGTGGTTTATTTCGGTTCGGGATTTATCTTTTCAAAATCCATAGAGAAAATAACGCTTGTAATCTTCCAACTGTCTTTGATTTTTACTAAATGCCAACTTTCTTTTCCCCAATTCAATTTCTCGCCCTTTGCCCAAAAACTATAATCAAAGAACACGGCGGCGACGCTTTCATCATTATCAATCCTAACGTTGTAAAACTTCTCTTCATTGAGTCCAAGATCTGATATACTTCTGTAAAAGTCTTTGTAATTGTCTGTAATGTAGTTTTTTTGAGTACTGTCTCTTTTCAGCAGAGCTTTTGTTGTCCTGTCCTTAAAAACGCCAACCCATGCTACGGGGTCTATACTGAACAAGTTATAAAATTTCACGCTATCTTTTTTTATCAGGCACGCCATAAAAGTGCTGACGACGGCTTTTATGGCGGCTTTGTCGGAGGTATTGTCTGCTTGTCCATCTGCTTGTCCAAACGCTGTATTTGCCGTGAAAATCACCATGGCAAACATTAACAAAAATCGTTTCATATTTTGAATGTATTATGGGGTTATGGATGAAAATGTGATTCAAAAATTTCCATTTGCGGAAGCTCTACAAATCTACTATGGTGATGCTTGGAACTGCGGCAAGCACACAATAAACGTCGAACCCTTTTCCGGTGTGGTTTCCAAGTCAATACCGCCGCCGTGCAGTTCGATAATGTTTTTTACGCTCGCAAGCCCAACCCCGCTTGAAGTCTCACCTCCGGTCGGTTTCGCGGAAAGACATTGGAACAAAACGAAGAGCTTTGATTTATCTTCCTCAGTAAATCCGGGACCGCTGTCTTTAATTCGGAACTCAATAATTCCTTCTGCTAAGGGGTGTTCGCGAAGGCTACAGCCAATATCGCCGCCGATAACTGAGTATTTAACGGCATTCGACAAAAGGTTTTCCAGTGCTTGGCGAATACGCGCCGGGTCGCACTGCATAATCAGCGAAGAAGGCGCATGAATACTGATATTTTGCTGCTTTGCATTCAGTTGAACTTGGTACGAATCAATCGTTGTTTGTAGAAGCTGAACTATATCGCAAGACTCCAACTGCAACTGAATTTTGCCGAGATACAATGCTGTTGCATCCAGAAGTTCAGTAATCAAGCGGCACATATCCTCTCCGGATTGAACAATATTGCGGGCGCGTTCTACTGTTTTATCAGAATCGG
>JAAFHM010000220.1 GCA_013298375.1 Ignavibacteria bacterium
GTTGAACTGGCGATGATTCGACTTTTGCTCCGTAGGTTAGCGAAAAAATGACTTTTCAAACAGCCTCTAAGGAATCCTTGTTAATATGACCTGATACATTACCGAAACGGCTGTGCAAGAGACTTTGCCCAGCCGTTTTTGCTTATCCGCAACAAAATATATCCTCTTCTTTCCCTTTATTCTTATCATCGTATGCAACAATGGAATACCTCGCTCTACGACGGCAATCATGCCTTCGTTTTTCAATTTGGCAAAGACCTTCTCTCACTCTTGAAGCCTGAGCCGGGCGAACACATCCTTGATATTGGTTGCGGAACAGCACATTTGACGCAGCAAATCGCTGAAAGTGGCGCAAATGCTTACGGATTAGATGCTTCCGACGAAATGATTGTGGAAGCAAAGCGTTTGTATCCAGCTATTCCGTTTGCTGTGGCGAGTGCCGCAAATTTCTCGCTCCAAGACCTTGACCAAAAAGAGCCATTTGATGCGGTCTTCAGCAATGCTACCTTGCATTGGATTCCCGATGCAGAAGGAGTCGTGCGAAGCCTGAGCAATGCTCTTAAGCCACAAGGCAGGTTTATCGCGGAGTTCGGCGGCAAAGGTAACGTTGCGCTGTTTCGCAAGGCAGCTCGCACAGCACTTCTTGAACTAACGGGGCGGGATATTGCCGATAGATTTTATTTTCCATCTCCCGCAGAGTACGCCTCATTGCTGGAAGCGCACGGTTTTCGTGTGGAAGCACTCTGGCACTTTGACCGCCCAACACCGCTTGAAGGCTCGGACGGCGCAGCAAATTGGCTCCGAATGTTTGGCGGGGCAATATTTGTTGACGTTGCCCCCGACGTGCGAGAACAAGCAACGGTGCGGGCGCAAGACCTACTGCGCTCTTCAACGTTGTTCCATGATGGCGCATGGACGGCGGATTATGTGCGCTTGCGCATTGTAGCGAAGAAAATAGCGTAAAATCAATACCATTGTCGTTCTTTATCTGCTCTCAAAGCCGCATAGAATCACGAGAAATCGCACGGAAGAAAGTATTGTTTTCCTTGGCTTGGTGTCGTATATTGCTTTCCTAAGCTAACCAATATCTTCGTCAAACTCTCAAGGTATGGCATTATGGAAGAATTACTCGCGGAACAACCTGCTTTAGAGCAAGGTATAGAGCCATTCCTAGGCGAATTGAACGAATGGCCCGATGGCGTGGAAATACCACCTACCGAAGATGAATTACCCTACGACGATGGAGAGCCAATGGAGTCAACCAAGCACCACTTACAGATGACCTTGCTCATCCAAACGCTGGAACAGCACTACCACACGCTTGGCAGGGATGATGTCGCTGTTCATGGCAATATGGGGATTTATTTTAGCCTTGAGCAAGTACGAAAGCAGAATTTTCGAGCGCCCGATTTTTTTGTGGTGCTTGGTGCAAAAGAGCGACGTTTGCGCAAATCGTGGGTGATTTGGCAGGAAGAGCGCGTACCAAATTTGGTGATTGAACTGCTCTCCGAAAGCACGAAAGCCAACGATAGAGGCGTAAAAAAGCAGATTTATCAAGATGTGATGCGGGTTCCGGAGTATATTCTGCATGATGTCGTGGGCAATACCTTTGAAGCCTTTCGTCTCCATGCCCCGCAAAATGGACATTCTCAGCCATACTATGAGCCAATAGATTTAGGCAATGAGCCACTGCGCAATCCTGTTTTTTTCAGCGAACAACTCCGCCTGGAACTGGTCTTGTGGGAAGGCGAGTTTGAGTATTACTGGGATGTTTGGTTGCGCTGGCGTAATCCCAAAACCGGCGAAATTCTCCCAACAAACAGGGAAATTGCACAGGGGGAATACCGACGTGCAGAACAGGAGCGAAATCGCGCTGAACAGGAGCGAAATCGTGCTGAACAGGAAAAAAATCGTGCCGAACAGGAGAAAAATCGCGCTGAACAGGAGCGAGAACGCGCCGAGCGTCTTGCAGAAAAACTCCGTGCGCTTGGTATTGACCCCAATGAGGCGTGATGTCGCAAACAGCATGAGAGAATGGGGAGCGCCAGTTTCGTTCGTAAATATTTCAGAACAATCACAATACTAACCGTTTTTGCATCAGGTACAATGACAGCTCCTTCACGCAGAAAATACTTCTCAATTTTTATGAATCTACTTTGCCGTGCAAACCTATCAATACTTGTTTTTCTGCTGCTACCGATACCTTCAAACGCCGCCGACAGCCTTGCGCACAAAATAACCATTCCTCTTTTTACGACACAATTTCTTGCTGCCTCCGAAGCGCCTCTTTCTGAAACGCCGTGGCGGTATCACGTTGGGGACGATAGAACGCAGCACAAACACTGGATTCAACCGATGTTTAATGACAGCGCGTGGAAAATTGTGAAATCGACGGGATTCCGAATGGATAGCATCGCCGAACGAGACTGGACGGGTATTGGTTGGTATCGGTTTCAATTTCGTGTGGATTCTGCCGCCTACCATGAGCAATTGGCTCTGGACATTGGGCATCGTGGGGCTTCGGAAGTCTATCTCGACGGACAGTTCTTGGGGAATTTCGGTACGCCCGCATTAAAGCGAGACCAAGAACAAACCATGCGTCCTTACGGCGAACGCTCGGTGTTGCGGTTTATGCTTGCTCCCACGCCGGACAGCATTCACACCATTGCCATTCGCTATTCGGATTCGTGGGCATGGGAGCGATACAAGCGCTTCTTTGCAAGTCGGAATGTGGTGGGGTTCGATCTTGCTCTGATGAGCGCCAATAAATTAGCTCAAAATATGCGCTCCGGAGAACGTTGGTACACGCTGATGCTGATATTGGTGGGAGGTATGCTGGCTTTGTGCGTGCTGCACGTCAATTTGCTCATTTTCACCCGTTGGCGTGCGCACTTGCTTTATAGCCTCTTTACGGGGGGAGTGGCGTGGTATTTTGGGACGAGAGTTGCCGAAAAATGGTTCGAGTATCATGTTGAATTTTTAACATGGATTTTAGCGATCAATCAATACGTTCTTCTCATGGCGTTCATTGCTTGTGTTGGCTTTTTTTATGCGATTTTTTCAACGAAGCGTCCCATTGGTATTTGGTTAGTGGGTTTTTCTCCTATGGTTTTTCTCTGGGGAGGCTCGGTGATTCCGTTCTTGAACGAGGGCAATCGAGGCTTTTTGCTATTCATGGCGGTTATCTTTTTCGACATTATGCGGATTGTTATTCGTGCTATCATTCGCAAGCAGAAAGGCGCATGGTTGCTGGGTGTTGGAGGATTATTCTTTGCGCTGTTTTTGGGGACGCAAATTTTGTGGGAAAATAAGTACATCGTCTTGCCGATGCAGCTTGAAAATATTAGTGGTTTGCTCGTGGTTATCAGCTTTTTCAGCATTCCACTGGCAATGTCAATTTTTATGTCGCAAACCATCGCCTCGACGAATAAAGAACTTGCCGAAAAACTGCTGGAAGTGCAGGATTTGACCGATAAAACGATTCATCAAGAAGTCGCCCGCAAAGTGCTTCAAGCGGACAACGACCGCAAAACCGCCGAACTTGAAGATGCTCGCAAACTCCAACTTTCCATGCTTCCCCAGACCATGCCCGTTGTGCAGGGCTTGGATATTGCCATGTTCATGCAGACCGCAACGGAGGTGGGTGGCGATTACTACGACTATTTCACGGGTGCGGAGGGGCTTCTCACGATTGCGATTGGCGATGCCACCGGACATGGCGTAAAAGCCGGTACGATGGTCGCTGCCACCAAAAGCCTGTTGGCGGCAATGGTGCAAGATGTTACCATTTTTGGCTCGGCAGATGTTCTCAAGCCGACTTCGCCGATTTTGAAACGGATGAATCTGCGGTCAATGTTCATGGCACTCATGGTTGCCCGCATCAAAACTGACCCCGACGGAGTGAAGGTGCTGATAGCCAATGCGGGAATGCCGTCTGCGCTGGTGTTTCGCTCTCAGTTGAACATGGTCGAAGAAGTGCTGATGAAATCTATGCCGCTTGGCACAATGGCGAATTTCCCTTACGAAGAGCGTGAACTGATACTCACACGCGGCGATGCGCTGATACTGATGAGCGACGGCTTTCCGGAGCGCTTTAATCAAAGCGATGATATTTTGGGGTACGATGTTGCACAAGCCGCTTGCACGAAGGTCGGCGGGATGACGGCTCACGAAATCATTCGTCACTGCGTGAGCGAAGCAGAGAAATGGGCAGAGGGCGCACCGCTCAACGACGACATGACCTTTGTGGTGGTGCGAGTGGTGTAACAGAGTATTCTTCCATTCAATTTCTTCTCAATAGATATGACCACAACTTGCATCAATCTCGAAGACCTTGAAGGAGCGTGGTATATTATCTTCTCAAATTTTCCGATGTGGCTGAAGGGCGACAAAACAAGTCCCAGTCTCAATTACAGCGTTCAAATGCAAGGTGGTGTCCGGGGCTTAGGCGATGAAGTCATTTCGTGGAAACAAGGAAAAAAGCAATCCATCATCGGCTTCGATACGCCGCTTGATGAAGCCAATCTCCGCTTTGAATGGCGAGGCAAAGGTCTGCTTTCCTTGCTTTCAAGCCGTTGGGAGATAGTGTATCTGGATGCTGCCAAAGAATGGGCAATCATCTATTTTGAAAAAACACTCTTCACGCCGAAAGGATACGACGTTATTGCGCGAAACCAGCACCTTTCGCCGGAGACATTTGCAACTATCCACGCAATATTGCTTGAACTTGGCACTAATGCTAGTTTGCAGCCTATTGTGCAAAAATAGAGATAGTGCAGATTCACCAATTCTTGCGGCTTTTTATAGATTCATGGCTATACAAAATTCCGATGCACTCACAATGCGGGTTCGAGGCAAAAACTGTGCGGGAACATCAGTAAAATCGCCATCGCCCGTGATGAGGTAATCGGCGGAAACAACGCGGGCAAGAGCAAGGAATTTTGCGTCTTTGCGGTCACGGGGGAAGTCGAGTGGAGAGATTGCTGTTGTTCTTGTTGTTTCTTCTGCAAGGCGTTTCAGCCATTGAGCAAGAAATTCTGCTTCAAAGCGAAATTTTGGGCGGTGGAGAACAATCCGATATTCTGCCAAGATTTCGTCGGATAACCAAATTTCTACGACGGGAGTATCGAAGCAGTACAAAACCGCCTTCAATGGTTTACCACCACGATAGAGAGCCGAAACGAGAATATTCGTATCAATAACAACCTTCATTCGCCTCTCCGATAGGCATCAATTTCTGCTTGAATTTCTTCGTCGGTAATATCTTCAAAATCAGGCTGTGAGAGGAGCTCCTCGCGTATGCGCAAGAAACTTTGCGCAAGTTCAGAACGTGCGTGAAAGCCACTCTGCGGGGCAGACGGGATAAGTTTCGCAACAGGAATATTATTTTCCACCAGCACAACACTATCGTCGGTGCGTAACCGATGGACGAGTTCGCTCAGTTGTGATGCGGCTTCGGCGATAGAAAGGGTGTAGATCATGGTCGTAGCAAATACGTTGAACAAGGAGAATCTGTACGGAACTAATCTACGGAAATGGCAGGGAAAATTGAAGGGAAAGTTGCAGAGTACATCAGAGATTCATTTCTTGACAAAACCGGGACGCGCTCACAATGCGGGTTCGGGGCAAAAGTTGCGCAGGAACATCGGTAAAATCACCATCGCCCGTGATGAGATAATCGGCAGAAACAGCGTGTGCAAGGGCAAGGAATTTCGCGTCTTTACGGTCGCGGGGGAAGTCGACTGAAGGGACGTTTTCAATCAGAATGGTGGAACGATCAATAAGGTCAAGCCAGTAAGCAAGTTTGGGTGCAGGAAAGCTAAATTTGGGTCGGTGCAAGACTTCGTGATATTCGCCCAAAATTTCCGATGAGATATGCCACGAAAGCGGTCGACTCTCGGCACAGTGCAACAATGCACGTTCTGGGGAGCCGCCTCGCAGTGCGGCAGAGATAAGAATATTGGTGTCCAAAACAGCAATCATTCACCTCTCCGATACGCATCTATTTCTGCCCGAATATCCTCGTCCGTAATAGTTACACTCTGCGGTAGACCGCGTATTTCCTCAAACAAGCGCAGCCATTCTTCTCTGAGAGTCATTGTGGAATTGTCTGATTGTGCTGGAAGTGTGGGAGCGAAGGCAGAAAGTTTGGCGACGGGAATGCCTTGCTCCACCAGCACGACGCTATCGTCGGTGCGCAACCGATGGACGAGTTCGCTCAGTTGTGATGCGGCTTCGGCGATAGAAAGGGTGTAGGTCATGGTGAATACTCCGAATGATGATGGTGCAAATGAGAAATGGCGACCTTGCAGGTGCAATCTACGGAAATGGCGGGGAGAAGTAAAGAAATTGTGTCGAAAAATTGGCGGCTTTAGCGCAGAGGTCTTCGATACTGGTGTTCATAACGGATGATGGCAAAACGTGTGAAACAGTTCTCCGACAAATATAGGAAATTTGGCGCATTGGTGAAAAAGTCGCCGATGTGGATATACAAAAGCCGCTCTGGTGCTTGGTGGCAGTAGAGCGGCTTCGTGTTTTTAGTGAGCAACTGTAGAGTCAATACCATTTGGGGCGTGGGGTTGGTCTCCACTGTAGTCAATTATTAGTTAGGGACGGTTCAAAAATAAAATGGATGCTTAGGACAGGCTCAGCATGAGATACGACGCGCTCTTCACCCTGAGCTTGCTAATGTCATAGAAATCGAAGGGTAATACGTCAAAACTTATTTGATGAACTACTATGCTGTTATTTGAAGATTTCCATTATTGTTTGAAATATCCGATATTGCCGTACTTGGATTGAAGCTAATTGATGACTGATTATACGACCCATCCATTCTTTGGCAATTTGCTCCGAGGTTAATATTTATATTTGAACTGGTTAGTTGATAACTACCAGCTGGAATATATTCATTGTATCTATTAGTTGGATTAGGGGTTGACCCATTGCCTGGGGTAATATATAAAACTCCTCCATTGTTACTGATGTCGCTTATATTATCCGCTTGCTCAGATGTATAAGTTAACGTAGAAGGATTATTACCACCATTTGGGAGTTGGCAATTAGCCGAAATTGTTATAGAAATATTGTTACTAGTTAATTGGTAGCTGCCCGCTGGTACATATTGGTTTAAAGTTGTCGGGTTCATAATAGTTATTTTTTTTTCCTACTCATCTGGCTTTTCGGAATCCGCCCCGTTTTTTTAAGTGGGTTCTGGTCTCCACGTTGGTTAATTGGTTTGTATTGCGCGATACGGAGGCAAAGTTAGCGCATCCCGCAAGAAAAAGAAAGCCCCTTTGAGCGAGAATGAGGAGCTTTGAGCGAGACCCCTTTTTCATTGAGCGGAACCAAAAAGAGCTTTGAGCGAGACCCCCTTTTCATTGAGCGAGACGGGAGAGCTTTGAGCGAGACCCCCTTTTCATTGAGCGAAACGTGGGGAGGTTTGAGCGGGAATGACGGGATGAGATTACGGCTATAAAAAAGCCACAGCACAAACCCCGCCCAACGTGGCGGAATCTATGCTGTGGCTTGAAGGCGTGCGTTTTCCGGCGATTATTCCAGTATTTCCATCAATTCTTTTTTCACTACGGCAAGATACGCGGGGTCAACCTGCTCAATGCTTCCATCGGGCATTTGGATAACGATGGTGCTGCTTTTGTCCACCTGCACGTGGCAGTGTTCGGGATTGATAAGAAGGTTACGGGAAACCCGCACAAAACTGTAATTCCCC
>JAAFHM010000473.1 GCA_013298375.1 Ignavibacteria bacterium
CAACCGTGCAGCGTTTGGGCGATGCGAGTTCGGAAATCGGAGAAATTATTTCGGTGATTGATGAAATTGCCGACCAGACCAATTTGCTTGCACTGAATGCCGCAATTGAAGCCGCCCGCGCAGGAGATTCGGGGAAAGGTTTTGCCGTTGTTGCCGATGAAGTCCGCAAACTCGCCGAGCGCACGACACAAGCCACCAAGAAAATCGCCCAAACAATTACGCAGATTCAACGCGAGACCACAACTGCCGTCGAACAAATGCAACAAGGCAGAAACGAGATGCAGCGCGGTATCACGCTTGCCGGAGACGCACAAAAAGCTCTTTCGACGATTGTGGATGCGGGAAAAGAAGTCGCCACGATGGTTGCCGAAGCCGCCAGCGCCGCACAGCAGCAAACGACGACCTCCAACGAAATCGCGCAAAGCGTTGATACCATGTCGGCGGTGATTCAGCAGTCTGCCTCTGGCATAGCACAGATAGCGCGTACTGCCGAGTATTTGGACGGGATGACACGGCAGATGCAAAGCCTTATTCAAACCTTTCACGTCGGGGAGAGCCAAGACTTGATGCTGGGTTTGGGGAAATATTGAATCACTATTATATCGTCAAGTATGCCATTGGCTTCGCGGAAATTGCGGTAGAAAGTCGAATATGATGACTCCCACATCAGTACATCTTTTTACAAGGGCAATCGTACTCGAAACGTTGTTCCTTTGCCAAGTTCCGACTCGACGAAAATTTCTCCTTGATGGGCTTCGACAATATTTTTGACGATTGCCAAACCCACACCGTTGCTTGATTCTCCGCCCGTCGGGCGAGCGGATAATCGTTGAAAAAATCCAAAGAGTTTTGTTTTATCCTCGTCGGAAAAACCTGGTCCTTCATCTTGAACTTCGATGATATATGATGGCGGAGAATAAGGGTGATGATTGCTTGAAGTATCTGTTTCTAAGCGGACGATAATCGTTTTTCCGTGCGGAGAATATTTCACGGCATTGGAAACAAGATTATCTAGCACCTGCCTCAACCGCTCTTCATCGCCCACAACATTGCAATCTGAAGCAACATCAAGATTGATGGTTTGTCTTTTTGCAACAGCGGCACTCATATACTGTTCAGCAACAGAGACGACAAGGAAGGATAAGGAAAATTTCTCCCGAAGAAGTGTTAATTTCCCCATTTCCAATTTTGCGGCATCAAGAATATCCTTAATTAGATGGAGCATTCTTTCGCCTAAATCTTTGATGTTTTGCAAGACGATATGCCGAGTTGCTGTGTCCTCCAAAGGGCTTGATTCCAGCAACTCCGCAAAACCCGTAATTGCTCCCAACGGATTTTTAAGGTCGTGCGCCGCAATAGAAAGCATCTGCATTTTGAAGAGATTTGCTTCGGTTAATTCAGCATTGACGCGCTCCAAAAGGTCTTGTTGCTTGCGAAGTCGTAGTTCCGTTTCATGCTTCAGGCGGTATAAATATGCCGACAACCCGACAATCGCAATCAGCACAATAATGCCCAAACCAAGCGCATTCCGAATCACAATATCGCGCTCGTGCTGGCTGTCTTGCAGTTCTTTTTCTTTTTGCAGGAATTGGATTCGTTGCTCTCGTTTTTCGACATCGTATTGCGTCTGAATCTGTGCAATAGCCTTGGCACTGGCGTTTTTGTAGATGGAATCATTGACAACAACAAAGCGTTGCAAATAGCGCATAGCTTCTTCATGTCGTCCTAAGTCATCAGAGGCTCGTGATGCGCTCTTCAGGGCATTCAAGAGTTTTTCCTGATGATGAATTTCTTCGGAAACGCGAATTGACCGAAGAGCATAGTCCAGTGCTTTTGCCGATTTTTTTGCAGTCAGATATGCGTCCGCCAATGCTCTGGCAGCGTCGGCGATAGAACGTTTTGCGGGAATGGATTCGGCAATGGATAAGGAGCGCTCACCGCAAGCAATCGCTTCTTGATGCTTGCCGAGCGCAGCGTAGCTATCGGTAAGATTTTTCAAAACATTTGCTAAATCCTCACGAAAACTCGTCGTTTCAAGCTCTTGAATTGCGCTGAGAAGATACGGAACAGCTTCGGAATGCTTCTGTTGCTTGGCTAAGGTGACACCGATATTCGACAGCCCCAAACACAAGACCAATTTATCAAGGTACTGTACTTTTTTTCCCAGTTCGACCGTTTTTTTGTGGTACAGAATGGCATCGTCGAAACGCTGGAGGTCGAAATAAATGTTGCCGATATTATTCATCGCAAAGCCTTGGGCAAGCAAAGCGTCGTCAGTGCTACCTTCTTCGGCAATTTTCAATGATTGAAGGTATTGTTCCAATGCTAACGAATAATTTCCTTCGGCGCGGTGGATATTACCCAAATTATTCAGCACACCGCTTATCAGGTCTTTTTCGCCCAGACGCTTAAATAAATCAAGTGCGAGTTTATACTCCTCCTGTGCAATACGATATTTCCCCATGACCCAACTTGCGCGTCCTCTGTTTCGATGGGCATTGGCAGTTTCCAAAGTATCTCGAATCTTTTGGGCAAGTTGCAGTGCAGAATCGGCGTATTTGAGCGATTCCTCGGCGTTTATTTTGTAAAGGCTATATGCCAAGCGATTCCAGACCCACGCCTTTGTATGATTCATTTCAGGAGTTGAAGCCAGTATATGACGAAGCGAGTCAATTTCAGAGGTTTGTGCAGTTGCAACAAATGTGTCTAAAAACGAAAATATGAGGATAATTCCGACGTGAACCAGAACGAGCATAGCGTGAAAAGAGAAAAAACGACAGTAAGCGGTGAAAAACCTCAAAGAGTGAGGAAGTATCTATGTTAGATGACTCATCTTACGCACCTGAGATAGACCGTCTTTGAATTCAGGTTGCCGAAGATTAGGTCTTGAAATTGTATTGGTTGAAGCTTGAATTCGCCCCAATAGTAGTCATAATCTGAAACGAAAAGCGTGTGAGAACCTTTGCAATATCTTCAAGCAAATATAGGAAAAAATGCGCACAAACACGAGATGTAATGCCTGATGTCAACGAGAAACGAAGGATGTCTATGCGGGAGTTGACGAAAATTATTCTTGACGGCAAATTGCGAAAATTTTGCTGGTAAAACGATGCTACTTTTGTATTTTCGCAGGTTATTTTTCGATAATAGGCAATTCCTCCTTTGGATCATCTCAATCACCAATCACTTATGATTATCATATTTTTCGGCGCTCCGGGCGTTGGCAAAGGCACACAAGCGGCTCTTTTTGCCGAACGCATGGGCTTCGGGCATCTTTCGACGGGCGAGGCGCTTCGCAACGCCATTGCCGCGCAAACCGACATTGGCAAACTCGCCAAGCAAATCGTTGATGAAGGAAAACTCGTTTCCGACGATATTGTCACGAAAATTGTCGAAGAAACGCTGGCGCAGCCGAAGTTTCAAGCCGGAACGATTCTGGACGGCTATCCGCGCACCATTGGGCAGGCAACCGCTTTAGCGGACATCCTTCATGCAAAGGGGCAAAGTGTGGCGGTCGTTGTCAACATCACCGTTGACCAAGAAACGCTCGTGCAGCGCCTCTTGGCGCGGGGTCGCAAAGACGACAACGAAGAAACTATTCGCGCCCGCTTTGCAGTTTATGAGAACGAAACCGCACCATTGCTGGATTTCTATGCTAAAACGCCAAATCTCATCAAAACGATTGACGGCGAAGCAGACGTAGAGACGGTGTACAGCCGCGTGAAAATTGCTGTTGAAGGCAAATAACACAGTCCTGAAAAATCATACCGTGGGAGGCAGACCAAACCGCTTTTTTGCGTCTGTCTCCCACTTCTTTGTGCGCCTGAAGATAACACTTGGTAATCTCCCTCGTCTTGCGTAGAATTGTGCAATTCATTCTTTTGCGGGGTATTCCCGACGCTTCCTTCATTTTCCGATGATTATGCGTGTTGTTGTGTGTGTGGCGCTGTTGTACTGCTGTTTTGTTGCCCCTGCAAGCGGCGAGAAAACGGGATCGC
>JAAFHM010000652.1 GCA_013298375.1 Ignavibacteria bacterium
GCAATTCCTTACAATACTCAGCCCACCGGTGTGACACCAAACTTTATTCAAAATAGGAATACATCTGTTATCCAAGAATCTGTTAGAAAATTAGCTGCTTTGGCAGGGGTTAAATTCCAAAAGATAACAAGCGCTCAAGAGTTAAATCAGGTATTGAAAACAATGCCACGCTAGACGACTTTTGAAAAGGCAAAAATGGACAGCTTTACAGAAACGTAGTTTTTCCATCTTGCCTTCAAATATCGCTATCAAAACGCTTGAGTTTTTTGCAATGCCAAATTGTAACCCCCGCAAAAAAGAGTCGCTATCTTCTCTGCGGGGTTTTCTTTATTCTCGAATAGCATTTGCCAACGTTTTGAAGGCAGTTTGGGGCAATTCCTTTGCGTGATAATCCAGAAGAGCGCGTAAAGAGGCGCTATCGTCAATATCCATCCACGTCGGCAATTCGTGAACGAGTGAAAAATGCCCACGCAATGCTCCCAGACTACGCTCATAGACCGTCGCATTGCTATAATTGTCGCCAAAAAAGAAAGAGTCCCGCACCTCACCTAAGCCCATCATATAAAATCCCCCGTCGTCTGCACGTCCGATAGTTGCTTGTCCCGCGAGTATTGCGTCTTCAGCTTCGGCAAAAATAGCTTGCGGAAGCGTTGGGCTGTCTGCGCCCATAATGATTGACGGCAATGCGCCACGCGCTTCGGCATACCGAAAGGCGCGAAGCATCTGTTCGCCAAGTGTTGCGCCTTCTTGAGGGAGAATGTGCAGCCGTTTATCTGTGAGCTTGCGCTCCGCGAGCCACGAAGCCAGTTGTGCTGTACTTTCTGGCGGGTAAGCAAAAATATAGGCAGCAGAAATTTGGGGAGGGTGAGCGCGAAGCCGCATCAGCACATTCTCTACGGTATCTTCGAGCATCGCTTCATAAAGCGCGAGTGTTTTTTCATTCCCAAGCGTCGCGGCAAGACGTGTTTTGACGCGCCCTAGAGCGGGATTGCGGGCAAAAATGAGGTATGAGCAGGGCATAGGAAATTACAAGGTTCGATGAAGACGTTTAATAGAAAAAATTTCGCTCAGAATTTGCCACGAATGGCGGAAACTCACGGTGGATCGTTCATCGTTATACCATTCGACGGGGATTTCTTCAATCCGCAACCCCAGCTTTGATGCGACGTAGAGCGCCTCCAAATCGAACATCCAGCCATTGAGTTGCGCCCGCGAGAACACCGCCTTTGCCGCCGCCGCTCGAAAACCTTTGAACCCGCATTGTGTATCGGTTATGCCCGGAATAAATGCCGTCTGCACGACAATATTCACCATTTTGCCCAATTTTTCGCGGTACCAAGGTTGGTGCTTTTTAACAAGCGAGGTATCTACGCCTCGACTACCGATGCAAATATCAACGCCGCCTTCCAGCCGCGCTAGTACCCGTGCGGTCTCGTGGACAGGCGTAGAAAAATCAGCATCCGAAAAAATACGATAATCGCCCGTCGCTTCCAACATCCCACGCCGGACGGCAGCGCCTTTGCCCATGTTGCGCGGCTGTTCAATAAGGCGAACATCCGCCAGACCACTCACCACGCCGCTTGTGTCGTCGCTTGAGCCATCATTAACAACGAGAATTTCTGTCGTGTAGCGTTGTGCGGCGAAATACTCTCGTGCTTTCTCCAAAGACGGAGCAATGCGCGAGGCTTCATTGTAGGCGGGAATGATGAAGGATAAATGCGGCATTGGGCATTATTTCGGTCGTGCGAAGGTGCGTCCTTCGCGTTCTTCAAATCGGTGAATAATTTCTTCCGGCACAGCCATTGGTCGCTTAAAAGCAGGGTCAACAAGCACCAACACTCCCGTTCCATCGGCAACAAGGACATCGGTTTGCGCCAAAAACATTCCACACGACATCGTGTAGGACGTTGTTCCAACGGCACTTATCGCTATTCCAATATCCACCTGCGACGGAAAATGCACCTCGCTGCGGAAATTCATCGTGCAGTTCACCATGACGTGCAGAGGATGTTTGCCGTTGAGCGCATCCTTGCTAAAAGCATCAAGGATATAGCGTGTGCGTCCAGCCTCGAAATAGCTGAAATAGGCGATGTTGTTGAGATGACCATAGCCGTCAATCTCGCTCCAACGCACCTCAAGTGTTATCCAGTGCTTGAATTGCTGACGGTTGTAGGGTTCTTGGCGCATATTCGGTTAGGAGATTTTTCGTTTCCAAAAAAAGTACACTGGTATGCCCGACAGCACGATAAACAAACCGGGATAGGTAAATTTCGGCTTAAAAATGAGCAGGTTGACGCAAATTGCCAAGGCGGCAAGAATGTAGAGTGCGGGCAATATCGGATAGCCAAATGCCTTGTACGGACGCTCTACAAGCGGGCGCTTTGCACGAAGGATAAAAATTCCGCTAATGGTCAAAATATAGAAAATCAAAATAGCAAAAACGACGTAATCCAGTAAATCGCCATAACTTCCCGACAAGCACAGCAAACTCGCCCATACCGCCTGAATAACAAGCGCATAGCCCGGAACACCGTTTTTATTCAGCACTCCGGCACGTTTGAAAAATAGTCCGTCTTTGCTCATGGCGTAAAATACCCGTGCGCCGGAGAGAATCAGCCCGTTATTACAACCAAAGGTAGAAATCATAATCAAAATCGCCATCACCACCGCCGCTCCCGAACCCCAGACCACCGATGCAACGGCAGTTCCAACGCGGTCTTCGGTGGCGAACTGTATGCCGCG
>JAAFHM010000102.1:0-1655 GCA_013298375.1 Ignavibacteria bacterium
GTGAGCCGAATATGATACGAGCCGCTTGCCAGCCAGCCGATTTTTGCCCGCACCGTATGTTTTCCGGCGCTTTCCACCGCATTGACGATTGGCAAAACCTCATTCCCACGCGCATCCACGAGCGTAAGCGTCACCAAGCCCGTTTCGCCCATTGTGTAGGAAATTTCGATTTCCTCTTTTGCCGGATTCGGCGCAATGGCGGTCAGTTGCGTTGGTGTCGTCGTTGGGGAAATGAGACGCTTGCCACCTGCCCGCGAGACATTTGCCTTGAACGCGCCGTCTTGAACCTCGTCCAAAATTACGCTCCCTGCGCCCCACTGTACATCTTCGATAGAAAGCGCCGTGCTGTCGGTGTTCCCCGCCACGACCACGCACTGAAGCTGCGCCACGACACTATTCCGCCCGCTCCACGTCGTGGAGGGAACGACAAACCGCGCTATGCGGCTTGTGTCTAAGCGCCGCACACGGGCAAAACGCTCATTTGGACTCAGTGCCAACACATTTTTATCAACACTGATCGTTGCTTGAATAAACGGCAGTGCTGCACGGAACACACTATCCAGCGTGATTGAGCCTGTCGGAACAACAAAAAGTTCCAGCGTAACCGTGCTGCCGGGCGGCAAATTGTTCTGCTGCGAGCGAATAGCGAGTTTCACGGCAACGTCGTTCGGTGTGCGATTGCGGGAAAATGCTTCCAAGGGCGCATCAATCCTTTCGAGGTTCGTTTGCACACGGAGCGTATCACGCAAGGCAATGTTTGCCACTTCAGAGCGGCAGCCAATCGGAATCACGACCGTATCGCCGATGTCCATGCTGGAGCGCTGCGTACCGCTAAAGCGCAGTTCAAAGCCCGCCATGCGGCGCAAAAGCCCAATATTCGTTATATCAAGCGCATTGCCACTCACGTTGATAAGCAGCGCCGAGGCAATGCGTGTTGCCCTGACGGCAATCGTGTCGAAGCGCGGCGCAACGATCTTCAGCGCACCACCACTGCCGCTCAAACGGTCTTGGAGCGATTGCATTTGCAAAGCGCCCTGCTGCCCGCTTGCATCCACAGCCCGAAACCGCGCCGTGATGCTGGATTGCACTGGCGGTAATGCCGACGGGATAAAACGCACCATGAGCGTCGTATCGCGTCCCGCCGCAAGCGTTAAAGCGCCTTGCAGAGAAATAGCGAACACGCCGTTTTCCGGCGTAATACTTTCGACGCGGAGCGCTGTGGTACTGAGGTTGCGAAGCGTCAATAGCCGGAAAGCCGTGTCTGCACGCGGCACTCTGCCAAAATCTAAGCGGTCGGCAGCAATGAGCGCATCTCCGGAAGCCGTCGTAAATTCGCTACTTGCCGCAGCACCTAATCCCCGGGCATTTTCGGCGCGAACACGCCAGAAGATGCGGGCGGAAGCAGCAAGCGGAAAGCCTAATCTGCCCTGCGATGAAAACTCGACACGCCCACTTGTCAGGATGGACGCGCTTTGCGAGACGATTGCACTCGCCAATATCGTACGGAAATCTGCCGACCCCGACACCTCCAGCCTGTACTGACGCGCTCCCGACACGCTTGTCCAGACAAACGTCGGTACGCGCGAAACGTTATCTGCCGCCAGTGCGGGTGCAATGAGGCGGATGCTGTCTTGCGGCGGAAATGCCGGAAACGC
>JAAFHM010000102.1:1665-12190 GCA_013298375.1 Ignavibacteria bacterium
CAGCACTGCCGATGTGAAGATAACATCCGGCAAAAGCGTATTCGAGACGACACAGAAGTACGACCCGCTATCACTCGCCGTAACCGACGGAATCAGCAGTGATGGCGTTGCGGAGGTTGCTTGAATAAGAACGCCATTCCGCCACCACGCATAACGATTATTCGCACCGCGAGCATTCATGCGGAGTTCAAGCGGTGCATCCAGCGTGACGGTGGTATCGGTGCGCTCCGAAAGGCGCAGTATCACGCTTTGCGGAGCATAGCCAAATTTCGGCGTACTGGAGATAGATTGCGGCGCTCCGGCTGTGGGGCGCATATTTACTTGGCTTTCGAGTGTGGCAAAGTCCAAACGATTGTCCGCCAAACGCAGCGTATCCAAACGGAAAATCGGCAACAACGACGGCGCGTCGGTGAATTGATTGCGCGACACATCCAGCGTTTTGAGTTTGGCGAGTTCGGCGAGAGTGCTTGGAATCACGCCTTGAAGCGCATTGCCGTCCAAGCGCAGTTCGCTGAGTTCACGGAGTGTACCGATGGACGCAGGAATCGTTCCACTAAGCGCATTCTGCCCCACGTCGAGACGCGTCAGCGCACGAACCGCATTCGTCACTGCTTTTTTCCCGGAATTATCTTTTCCGGCATTGTCTTTTCCAAGATCGGGCAGAGCGCCCGTGAAGCGGTTGTCGCGCAGATTCAGCGTTTGCAATGCCGTGAGCAAGCTAAGTTCGGCAGGAAGCGTGTCGGAAAGCTGATTGCGACTGAGGTCGAGACTGGTCAGAAGCGCCAGACGTGCGATTCGTGCGCTGACGCGCCCCCGAAGGCGATTTCCGCGCACATTCAGCGTTTCCAAGCCTGTCATATCCCACACCTGCTCCAACGTGTCCGCCAAAACGTTATCCGACAAATTCAGTTCGCGCAGCCGCTTGAGCGCTGCAAGATTAGGCGGCAGCGTTCCCGAAAAGCGATTCGCCGCAAGCCGCAATATTTCAAGATTTGTCGCTTGCCCAAGCGTGCGCGGTAGTGCGCCCGCGATATGATTGCTGTCCAAATCCAGTACGCGCAACGAACTGAGATTTGCCATCACAAAGTCAGGAACAGAGCCAGTAACATTATTGCGGGGCATTCGGATTTCCACAACGCGGTCGCCCGCAACCTTCACGCCAAAGCGCAACGCCGCCGGAACATTCGGATTCGTCCAATTTGTCGAGGTTGTCCAGTTTAAGCCCACTGTTGCCACGTAGAAGGCATCCAGCGCAAGCGAATCCTCGCGGCGCATCGGGGGGAAACATTGGTACGCGGGGTCGAAGGTAAAAATGCCCGTCGTGGAGACCTGACCGCCGCTTGTGACCAGCGAAATCGCGCCCGTTCTGACCGTCCCCAGCGTTGCTTCTATCACTGATGGCGACAAAACGCGGAAGCCCTGCACGGGAGTGCCGCCCACCATCACACTGAACAGCCTTCCACGCGGCTCTACGCCTAAGTTTCTACCCACAATCGAAATCGTCGAACACGTTCCGCCAACATTGGGCGAAAATCCCGTGATTTGAGGCAGATTCGCAGCGCGGACGGTGGTTGTGAAGGTGGCGGTGGTGCTTTGTCCGCCGTAACTGAGTCGGAACGTCAGTGTTGGTGTGCTTTGCAGCGTAAGAAGTACGATGCCTGTGGGCAGAATCAAACGCAAAGTCGCACCGCTTGAGGAGGTCGTTACGCTGGAAATCGTTGTCGTGATGCCATTGATGGTCAAGGTGAGCGTTGCGCCTGTTGGGATGTTGATGGCAGAAAGCGTGATTTCATCGCCTTCTTGGAGCGGCGAGGCTTGCCCAATCCCGGTCAGTGCTGGCACGGGAACGCCAACGGGTTCGCCCGCAGGGGTGTATGCTTGGGTATAGAGCGCCGTGCCGCTTCGGGTGCGGAGCGTGAGTGTTCCAATCGTATTCATCACGGCGAAGTTCTCCAAAACCCGCACTGTGAGGCGCTGCGCGAGGGAATCAATCTGCCACGACGTGCTGTCCAAGCGCATATTTGCGCCCGTTACCGAAATGACATTGATGAAATTTGTTCCATAGAGCGTGATTGCCTCACCATTGCTGGCTTGCGTGGGGTTGATGCTGAGAATAGTCGGCGGCGGAATGAGGCGCACAATAAAGGAGGAAGTCGTCGAGCCGTTTGGTGTGCGAACACCGATTGCACCTTGCATGGAAGGCTGAAGCGAGAACGTGAGCCGTGTGGAGGAATTAAACGTGACGGCGAACTGCGAACCGCCCACAAGCAGCGTGGTTGCTCCTGTGGAGAAGTTTGCACCTGTCACGCTCACCAAATCTCCCGGCACGCCCACAAGCGGCGCAGCAGCGCTGATAATCGGCGGTGGCAAAAACGGCACTAAAGCCCGCACAATATCTCGGCTCACGGCTGTTCCATCCACATTCGTCAAGACCACTTGCCCACTGCTCAAGCCTGTCGGCAGAATCACGTTTGCTTGGGTCGCCGAGAGGATATTGACCGTCGTGGCAATGCCGCCAATACTGGCTTGCGAGACATTGGTAAAATTCAGCCCCGTGACGGTGACGGGCGTACCGATAAGCGCGGCAGTAGTCGAAAGCGCCGTAATGATGGGCGGCGTGGGGATGCGCGGCAAAATAGCAACGCCCGTAAGCGTCAGCGTGATTGCTCTGGCGCTTGCCGTCGTGACGGTAAGCGTCGTGGAGAATGTTCCCGTTGTGATAGGCGCAAAGACCGCACGGATATTCGCGTTCAGCGTTGCACCGCCTGAAACCGTGACGGTTCCTTGCGTCAGCGACGTTCCCATATTGACGGAGTAGGAAAACGCTGAAACCGTTGCCCCTGTGATGCCTGTTGTGATGCCGCTTACGAGATTTGCGCCGGAAATAGACGCACTCTGCGAGGCGGACTGCCCAACGGCAACCGTGCCGAAATCAAGGAGGAGCGGGGTGGCGGTGAGGATGGGTGCGGGTTGGTTGAGTAATACCTTCAAGAGACCGTTTGCCCAATCGGTCATAAGGAGGTCAAGGTCGCCATCGCCGTCCACATCGGCAGGAATAGGATACGCGCCCAGTGCGCCTTGCCCTACGCCACTTTGCGCAAATGCACCGCCCGTATTGAGCCAAATTTGAGCATTGCCGGAAACATCAGTTGCCGCTACGTCCAAAAATCCGTCGCCGTTGAGATCGCCGACATTCCCAAAGCCTGTTGATATGCCTGTTCCAAAGGTCGTTGTCGTAAAGCCACCCGCGCCATTGCCTGTGAAGAGTGCTAAAAATGCTCCGCCCACAAGATTGGAGAATGCAACGAAGTCCATTCTGCCGTCGTTGTTGAAATCTCCGGCAAAGGGGTATTCTACCTGAAGGCTTCCCGTTCCTGTGAGTGTTATTGGATCGAATGTTCCCAATCCGGTATTGATAAAGACTTTTGCATCGCTGTTGGACGAAACGGCGATAAAGTCCATATCACCGTCGTTATCAACATCCGCCGTCGTAATGCCACGATACCCCGGAACAATGGTTGAGATGGAAGCACCTGGGGCAAACGAGCCGTTGTTAGCACCGAGATAGATATTGATATTGGATAGTCCCGGAACCGCAGCCGCAATATCCAGCGCTCCATCACCGTTAAAATCTGCGACTGCCAAGCCGCGAGAAGCGACGGAATAGCTGCTAGGGACAAACGCACCACCAGTATTCATCAGCACTGTTATCAGGCTTGAGCCAGAAACCGAGACCGCAATATCCATTCTGCCATCGCTATTGAAATCGCCCGTTGCGAGTTCTTCCGGCGCAGTGCCGCCCACGCCCAAAAGCGGTCCTTGCGTGAAACCTGCTGCGCCATTGCCGTACATGAGTTGTACGCCGTTTGCGCCTGTGTTTGAGAGGGCTGCGTCAAGCCTACCGTCGCCGTTGAAATCTGCCGTGACGATATTGCGCATTGGTGCCGGAGTGTTGCCCATCGAAAGAGACGGCAGCGCAAAAAACGTTGCCGGAGCAGTCGCAGAGCGGGCGCGATACGCTAGCGCGAAAGGACGCGCCGCAATACGGTTGGCGTTCTGCGCATTGGTAACGCTGACAAACACTTCTTCATTCGGCAGCAAGGGCGGTGAAAGCGTGATTTGCGCCGATGCCGCGCCCGACGGCTGTGAATACGTCCCGCTTCTAAAGCCACGCATATCGCCCCAGACGCGGAAGGGCTGCGCGGATGCAGTTGCGGTGGTCATGCTTTGGTTGTAGGTCAGGTTTAATGCGGCGTTTGGGGTGAGGGTTTGGGTGTTGCGCGGAGGGGAGAAGGTGGTGAGGATGGGTTGGATGCCGTTGAGGAGAATTGTAAAGTTTGGTGCCGCATAATTAGCTACGAACAAATCCATATCACCGTCATTATCTATATCACCAGCACAAAGCCCAACGGGATTAACCGTAGCGGGAAGCGCAATGATAGTCGGCGTACCAAGGCTGCCGCTATTGTTTGGAACAAAGACTACCGAATGCGAACCTTCATCAGCAACAGCAATATCTAAAAATCCATCACCTTGTGCATCAAAAACGGCGATACGTCGTAAAGAAGTAAATCCCGTACCAAGGTTGACAGGAGGTTGCGGAGTCATTGACAAAGAACCACTCCCATTATTCAGATACAAATATATTGACGAAGGACTGACTGTTTGAATAGCAATCAGGTCGAGCCAACCATCATTATTCATATCGGCTAAACGCAGTGAATATGCTTGCGCTCCGACTGTAATAGAAGGCATAACTGTCGAAAAATTTCCCGTACCGTCATTCAAAAGAACGGTTGCGGTTCCAGCTCCGAAGTCACTATACACCAAATCAATATCACCATCGCGATCAATATCGCCCGCAGCAGAGCCCAGCCCGCCAAATGGCGCATAAGGGCTGATGTTCGTTACAACACCTGCACCGTTGTTCGTAAAAATTACATTACCGCCTTGGTCGGAAACCCCGAAAATATCCAAATCACCGTCGGCATCTAAGTCAGCAATAGACACATCCATTTGTGTACTGGTGAATCCCCCGGGTGCAGAAACAAACGCCTGAGGCACAAAAACAGGAGTAGAAGCACCATTATTCAGAAAAACTCTTGCGAATACTTGCCCGCCATATGAACCGCCGAGCGCAACAATATCAATATTTCCGTCATTGTTCATATCCGCAGTAGCAATACCACTGTAAACCGATCCGGCATCCAGCGTACCATTTGAGGTAAAGCCTCCTTTCCCATCCCCAAGAAACACCTCCAGACCTGGACCACCGATTATACTCATAACAACACAATCAAGATTACCATCACGATTAAAGTCTCCATTGGCAATAGCATACAGCGCAGCAATTGATGTGGGCTGTGGTGGCAGTTGATAAAACTGTCCCGGTCCCACTCCTGCCTTTGCTGTGAAGCCATACACATACGGCTTTGCAGCGACATTTGCCGTGCTTTTGGCGGACTGATGCGTTACCCACACCTGCTCGCCCGGGCGGAAGCCGCCCACATTTGCCGTTACGGTGCTGCCCGCCACAGAGCGCGTCCCGCCTGTTTTGTAGCCCGAAAAGCCTCCCCAGATATTGAGCGCAGGAACGCTGGCGGTGGCGGTGGTCATACTTTGGTTGTAGGTCAGCGACACAGGGCTGCTGCCAAGTGCGGAAGGGGCATTGCGGGCGGGGGAGGTGGTAACAACATTTAAGGGCGAAGAGTTGATATGCAGGACGACATCATCGGCGCGGGTGAGAATGTCCATATCGCCGTCACCATCGAAGTCGCCGGAAAGGATGTCATGAGTCTGACCCGCGTTATAGCTGTTGTAGAGGTCAAATGGCCGAAATGCAGTGCCGGGATTGTATGGCATCGCATCCCGCAAAAGGACGGTAAATTTCACAACCCCGGCTCCAAAATTTGCTACTGCCAAGTCCATGCGCCCGTCGCCGTTAAAATCTCCGGCTGTTACTCCGCGAATATTCGTACCTGCAGAATAAGAATCCACTGGCATAAATGTTCCATCGCCATTGCCGCGAAAGATGTGGACTTGGTTCATCCCGCCGTAAGCAGTTACAGCAATATCCAAATTCCCGTCCTCGTTAAAATCGGCAAGGGCAAGCGTGTGGTAATTCTGCCCTACGGCAATAGGTGAACTCGGCAGTAAAGTCCCGTTGCCTAGGTTCAGAAGGATACTTATTTTTTGTGCTTGGTCATTTGTGCATATTATATCAATAGCTCCGTCATTATTAAAATCACCTAAAGCAATGTCGTTAATAAACATAAGCCCGGGAGAACCAACTCCCGACGAAGGTGTTGTTGCAGGCGGCTGAAATGTACCATTACCATTGCCCAGCAGAATATTGATATTATCTGAATTAGTTTCACAACCCGAAACAATATCAAGATTCCCATCACCATTCATATCTGCAACGGTAATATTTCGTCCACCTACACAACTGCCGGGAGAAGTTATCGGTGCCATAGGTGCCACAAATACCCCGGGCGCACTTGCAAGCCAAACGCGAATAAGATTGTCAGTGTCATACCGCACCGATGCTACGTCCTGAAGCCCATCATTATTGAAGTCTGCCGCAATAATATTTTTTGGTTTTGGTCCATACAAAACCACATTCGGCGTGGAAGGGAAAGCGCCTCCCACCCCAGCAAAAAAAATACTAATTCTATTTCCTAATACTGCATCTTCTTCCGGCACAGCAATATCTAAACGCTCGTCATTATTGAAATCTGCCAATGCGGGGCGCTGAACTCCACCAAAGGCTGTCATCGGTCCTTGCGTAAGCGTCTGCCCTCGCTGAAACGTCGCTGGTCCCACACCCGCCTTCGCCCGAAAATCCCACACTTGCGCCTTTGCAGGTACAAACTCCGCCGAGCGAGCATTGACGGACGTAACGCGGATGCGCTCTCCGGGCAGGAATGGCTTTGTGGGCGTGAAAGTGGTAAGGCTGCCACTCTGCGTAGCACTGCCGCCGCTTGGCAGAGCGCGGTAGCCCGTCATATCGCCCCAAACGTAGAGACTGTGCGGGATGGAAGCCGGGGCGGGCAAACTCGCTGTGGCACTGGTCATGGAGACGTTCCACGAGGTGGTAAGGCTGACGGGCGTGGTGGTGTGGGAATTGCGTAGGGGGTTGGTGGAAATAATTTGAGGCTGTGTAGCGTTTTTCAGAATAGAGACGGTATTACCAAAATTATTCGCTACGGCAAAATCAATGTCGCCGTCGCCGTCCACATCCGCCGAAACAACACTAAACGGATTCAAACCTGTCGCTGAATTGACTGCCATCCCAAACGTGCCGCCGTTGTTAGTAAAAACATCAACATTGTTGCTGACGCTATTTGCCACAGCAATATCAAGGTCAAAATCGCCGTCCCAATCTCCGACTGCGACAGAGTAAGGCTGCATTCCGGCTGGTAAAATCGGACCTAGATTAAAACCTCCTGAACCATTGTTGATCAATACCGAGGCATTATTATTACCGTAGTTAGCTGTAACAAGGTCGAGCTTGCCGTCGCCGTTGAAATCGCCGCCGCTTACTGAAAGAGGCTGAGAGAGAGCGCCAGCGCTAACAATACTACTGGCGACAAAAATACCCGTTCCGGTATTGAGTAAGATGCTCACATTATGCGTTCCCTGATTTGCTACGGCAAGGTCAATGTCGCCGTCATTATCGAGGTCGCCTGCAAATACTGAACGTGGATTTGTTCCTACGGTGTAATTGGTGGCAGCGCTGAACTGCGCATTACCATTATTGAAAAGGATGCTGACATTAGAACTATTGTAATTTCCCACAGCTAGGTCAAGGTCGCCATCGGCATCAAAATCACCCGAAGTGATAGACCAAGGGTCTGTACCAACAGCAAAAGGCGAACCAAGAGGTACAGTGCCGAAATTTCCACTTCCGTTATTGAGCAGGATGCTGACACTACCCAATGGAATGGAGTTAGCAGCCGCAAGGTCGAGGTCGCCGTCATTGTCGAAATCACCAACCGTAACGGAATATGAATTAGCGCCTGCTACGTAAGGCGTTGCGGGGCTGAATTGCCCTGTTCCCGTGTTCAAGGCTACACTGAGGTTAGAATTATTTGCAGAGACAATATCCACATTTCCGTCCGCATTAAAATCGCCTGCCGCAACAAAGTTTGGTGCTGTGCCTGTGGCAAAAACCGATGTTTCGGTAAACACTCCCGCTCCACCCGTTGCCCTCGCCCGAAACTGCACCACTTGTGGGCTAACAGGTGCCGACGTACTTGTCTGCGCACCACACATCAGCGTTGCCGAGACGAGTTCACCGGGCTTGTAAGGCTGCGCGGGCGTAAAGCCGATGCTGCTTGTGCCTCCGCCGGAATACGAGCCGCTCCGCAAGCCCGTCTGCCCGCCCCAGACGCGGAAGGCGCTTTGCGAGGCTGTGGGGACGCTCATGGCTTGGGTGAAGTTGAGATTGAGCGGTGTTGTGAGGGCGTTATTGTGCGTATTGCGCTGGGGTGAGGTGGAGGCGAGGCTGGCGGGGTTATCCAGCCAGATACGGGCAATGCCATTGACCACCGTGCTATTGTATTGCGTAAATATGCCGCCCTGCCCGCCCAGCATTGCCGTGCCGTCGGGGAAAACACGGCACGTCCATGTCATTCCGTTGCTGCCTACAGGATTAAACGACGGGTCGAGATTGCCGTTGCTGCTCACCAGCGCTACTTGCCCCCGTGCTACGTTGTCATACTGGGTGAAATTGCCCGTTATGAGCAAGCGCCCATCGGCAAGTTGCGCCATTGTTACGCCCGCGACATTCGGTCCACCCGGATTGAAGGTGTTATCTGGTGAACCGTCGGCGTTTAGCCGAGCAAGGCAGTTACGGGGCGAGGTGTTGTACATAGAGAATGTGCCGCAGATGAGGATTTTCCCGTCAGACTGCACGATAATCGGGAAACCTACCGAGCCGTTCACACCGCCCGCCATGCCGGGATTGAAGGTGTTATCGCGCGAGCCGTCGCTGTTCAGGCGGATGATTCCTCGCGGGACCGAGGCACTTTTGTAGGTCGTAAAATTTCCACCCACCAAAATTTTTCCATCGGGCTGCACAGCAACGGCAGCATTAAACGAAGCACCGTCAAAACCTGAGCCTACGCCGCTATTAAATGCCGCATCCAGCGAACCATCAGCATTCAGGCGGGCTACGCCATTGACTGTTGTACCGTTGTATTGGGTAAATCCTCCCATCACATCGCCAATAACAATAATCTTCCCATCGGGCTGCACGGCAAAAGAATGGATACGTCCGCCGTTGGAGCCTGTTCCCGCCATGTTAAACGTGCCGTCCACGCTACCGTCGGCATTCAGTCTTGCAATGCCAATTTTGGGCGCATTAAATAAACCGGAGATAAGGATTTGTCCATTGGAGAGAGCAACCATGCAGATAATTTCGGCGTTGATGCTGCCTGGAGCAGAAAATGACCCATCCAGCGAACCATCAGCATTCAAGCGGCAGATGCGGTTGACCGCCGTGCCGTTGTAGTTCGTAAAATCTCCCGCACAAAGGATTTTTCCATTGGGCAAAAGCGCGTAGCTGTTGGTGTTGCCGTTGAAGCCCAGCCCCGTATTGAAGCATGGAACAAGCCCGCCCGACTGAGCGGCAAGCTGAAAAGAACACAGAAAAAAAAGCGCGATAACGTGCGCAAGAGCAGTAGAGAGCGGTTTCATAATGGGAAGTAAAAAAAGAGAACAGAAAAAGTCAAACCACAAGGCTTTCCGACGCGATAACAATACCCCACGAATTTACGGAAAACCTCAGAAAAAATCATATTGAGAATGGACATTGCCCAATAAAGCCGAAACATACAGAAAACAACCCTATCACACAAGACCTTTGGGGCGAACTGACTACACAATGGGGTGAAATACCCCCCCAACGCAAACGCCCGCTTGAAAACCAAAGTTTCCAAGCGGGCGTTGCATAGACTATTTCCAAGCCGAGAGCAGCGCGTTATCGCTTCACAAAGCGCACCGCACGTTGCAGCACACCATCGGAAAGAACAGCCGTGTAGCTGCCCGCCGCAAGTTCGCGCACATCCACTGCCGCTTCGACCGCACCATTCCGTGAGGACTGCTGCACCGTCAAAACCGTTTGACCAAGTGCATTCAAAAGAACAACGCTGACCAAACGACCATCCGCAAAACCGCTTCCCGTCAGCGTAACACTCTCGCTTGCCGGGTTCGGATACACCCCAAGCGGTGGTGCCTCCAAATTGCTCACACCCGCAACAGGGGTTGCTACCTCGCTGCCCGATGTGAGATTGTCCATTTTCGGGTCAAAGAAAAGACTTGCCAGCGTAAAGCCCGCCATCGTTGCCGTGCCGCCCGGAGTGGTCACGCTGACCGCGCCAGTAATTGCGCCCGTCAGACGAGCCGTGATGCGGGTTGCCGAGACCACCGTAAACGGCACCGCCACACCGCCCACACTCACCGCCGTCGCACCCGTGAAGTTGCGCCCGTTGATGGTCATGGTCGTTGTCGTGGAGCCTGT
>JAAFHM010000412.1 GCA_013298375.1 Ignavibacteria bacterium
TTTTTGGCAAATTTGCCCGACTGACCGCCCAGCCCACTGGCGGCGAACACAGTACTGGTCTGGGCTTGAGCATCGTCAAGAAAATGGTCGAAGCGATGAATGGCACGGTGTGGTGCGAGTCGGAGGTTGGCAAAGGCGCAACGTTTATTGTGGAGTTACCAAGAGTGGAAGAGACAACGAAAGCGGGGAGCGTTTCCAACTGACATTGCTCGGAATCAAAAAATGTTCGTATCGTGGACACAAAATTAGAACTTTTTCGCGCCCAGCGCGTAAACGGGGAATAACGCCCAAATAGTTCACACTTCCCGTGTCCGTTATGTGCAACTGGTACGATCCATCTTTTTTTGCGCAAACTGGTAGTATGCGAATCACTGTGCGGGCTGCACTGCTCCTCAGGCGTTTCGTGCTGCTTATTACGGCTGTTGTGTGTAGTGTGCCTATTCTGCCCGCGTTTGCCGAGGAGTCTTCTGGTCGTCATTCCTCTTCCCAATATCTTCCTACATGGCGTGAAATCTGGTTTGAACATTTGAGTTTGGCAGAAGGTCTGTCGCAAAGCAGTATCTATGCAATGACCCAAGACCACTATGGATTTTTGTGGATTGGCACTGAGGATGGGCTTAATCGCTATGATGGCTACCGCTTTACGCATTATCGGCACAATCCCGCCGACACGCGCTCGCTTTCGGTCAACAACGTCACGGCGCTCTACGAAGACCGCTCCGGAACGCTCTGGGTTGGCTTGGGAACAGGCGGTGTTAATGCCTTTGACCGTAAAAGCGAGAGTTTTACCCGCTACGAAGCAAATCCTGCAAACCCGCAGACCCTCAGCAGCAATCAGATACGCGGTATCGTCGAAGACCGCTTGGGGACGCTCTGGGTGGCGACAGCCAATGGCTTAAATGGCTTGGACAAACGCACAGGGAAATGGCGACATATCATGGCGGACGCACAAAACACGGCATCGCAACAGCATCTCAGTTCCAACGCACTGACGGCTATTCTCCTTGACCGCGAGGGTACGATATGGGTCGGAACATGGGGCGGCGGTGTGAACCGAGTTGACCCCAAAAGCGGCACGGTGACGTGCTTTGATACCGAAATATCGGGTAATAATCTCATTGGCGATTTTGTAACGGCGCTTAGGGAAGACCTCGACGGCGATATATGGGTCGGTACGACCAAAGGCGCAAGTATTCTCCGCGTCCGTGCGGGGAAAAGTCAGCATTTCCGCCATTACGAAGGGCGCGAGAATCAGGGTTTGAGCGGAAATCTTGTGCGGGCGTTTTGGCAGGAAAATGACTCAACAATGTGGATTGGTGCGGAGTTTGGTGGCTTGACGTTGCTGAATAAACATACCGAGCGCTCCGTCTTCTACCGCCATGAGCCAACCAACGCCATGAGTTTGAGTAATGATAACATTCGCACAATTTTCCGCGATAAGCAAGGTACGTTCTGGCTTGGAGTGCTGGGCGGCGGCTTGAATATGTTCAATCCCTGTTCGCGGAAATTTACTTCGTACCAGCAAGAACTCAATAATCCCTACAGCCTTCATCACAACGTCGTCCGAGCGATGTGCGAAGATGCCTGTGGACGGCTCTGGGTCGGAACCGAAGGCGGCGGTTTGAGTCGATTCGACCGCGAAAGCAAGCGCTTTACGGCATTTCAGCACGATGCGAAACAGCGCAATTCCCTCAGTCATAACGTCGTGCGAGGAATGGTCTTTGACCGCAAGCGGGACGCTCTTTGGATAGCGACGGGCGGCGGCGGGTTGAACCGATTCGACCTCAAAAGCGGCATTTTTACGGCATTTCGGGCGGACGAAAGCAATCCTAATGCCCTTTCGAGCGATATTGTCCGTGCCGTTTTGCTCAATGACGATGGTACGCTTTGGGTGGCAACCGAAGGCGCAGGGCTTAATCATTTTGACCCCGCAACGGGGCATTTTCGCACCTACCGCAATGACCCCAACGACCCGCGCAGTCTAAGTTTTGATATTTTGGTGTCCTTGGCAAAAGACCGCACTGGGGCGCTTTGGGTGGGAACACTGCGGGGGTTGAATAAATTTGACCCCGCCACCAACTCCTTCACACGCTTCGAGCAGGATCTCACGAATCCTCATGCCTTGCAAAGCGGGAATATTCGCACAATGCACGAAGATGGACATGGACGCTTTTGGGTGGGAACATGGGGCGGAGGGCTGCATCTGCTTGACCGAAAAACGGGTCGCTGCGAGGTTTTTCGAGAAAAAGACGGATTGCCGAATGATGCCGTGTACGGCATTGTCGAGGACAGCACTGGAAACCTTTGGCTCACGACAAACAATGGTCTTGCCCGCTTCAATCCGGATGCACGGACGTTTCGGGTCTATGATGCCGATGATGGCTTGCAATCGAATGAGTTCAATAGCGGTGCGTATCATCATGGCGCGGACGGGCGCTTGTATGTGGGCGGAGTGAACGGTTTGAGTGAATTTTTCCCGGACAGAATTACCGACAACACCGTGCCGCCGCCAGTGGTGATAACGGGCTTCAAAAAATTTAATAAGCGCGTACAGCTATGGCAAGACCTCAGCGCCGAAGCAATCATCTCCATTCCCTACGATGACAATTTCTTCTCCATTGAATTTGCGGCGCTGAATTTCACCAATGCCCGTAAGAATCATTATCTCTACAAGCTAGAGGGTTTCGACAAACAGTGGATTGATGCCGGAACAAGCCGTGAAGCGGCGTACACGAATCTTGATGCAGGCACGTACACATTTCGGGTGAAAGCCTCGAATAATGATGGTTATTGGAATGAGCGAGGCGCACGGCTCAGAATAACGATTTTGCCAGCGTGGTGGATGACACTTTGGTTTCGTGCGGGATTGGTGTTGTGTTTTGTCGGCACAGGCGGAGCTTGGTTTTGGGCGCGTTGGCGGCGTGTGCGGCATCAGCAACAAGAACTGGAGCGCTTGGTACGCCTTCGCACCGAGCAGTTAGAGGACAGCAACGCGAATCTTTCCCAAGCCAATGCCGAAGTGGAGCATCATATTCAGACGGTGAGCGAACAAGCATGGGAAATAGCGACCATCAACACCCAACTCCATGCGCGAAATGCAGAATTAGAGCGGTTGAATACAGAAAAAAATGAGTTTTTAGGCATAGCTGCGCATGATTTGAAAAACCCGCTTTCGAGTATTGTTTTGCTGGCGGAATTAGTTCAAGCGCGTATTGATGACCTGGAAAAGCCGCAATTATTGGAAAAGATTAGCCGTATTGAGGCAACCGCGATGCGAATGCGGGATATTATCGCCGATGTATTGGACATCAATGCTCTTGAATCCGGCGTTTTAGCGCTGTATCCGATGGAATTTGATATTCGGGATATTCTGCACGACGTAGTGGAAGAGTACCGAGAACGCGCTGCGGAAAAAAATATTTCCCTCCATATCGCCCCACCGCAGACCCTTGATACAGGCGTGTATGCAGACTTTTCCAAAACACGCGATGTTCTGGAAAATATTCTTTCCAATGCCGTAAAATATTCACCATTCGGAAAACAAATCACCATAACAATAACAAACGATCAATCGACAATCGTGAGTGCTGAAGCCGATTTGCTGGGTGTTTCCGAGGACGTACCCCGCCTGTGCATTGCAATACGCGATGAAGGTCCCGGAATTTCGGATGAGGATATGAAGCGGCTTTTTGGTAAATTTACCCGTCTTTCCGCACAGCCTACGGGCGGCGAACACAGCACGGGCTTGGGACTCAGCATTGTTAAAAAAATTGTTGAAGCGATGAATGGTCGTGTGTGGTGTGAATCAGTGCTTGGCGAAGGGGCGACGTTTATTGTTGCTCTCCCCAAAGTTGTTCGGGAAGGATAATTCTCTATGGACTGGAAGGGGCTACCCCGCTCTTCTATTTCGCCTCTCAGCCACACCTTATCCTGATTGTGTGAAGCCCATCAATACTGTATCGGATACTTATTCTGCTCACCGTTGCGCCGTTTGGTTTGCAATGGTGGTGCTTGTTGTTTTGGGGATTGTTTCTCCGGCGAGTCTTGTGGCAAACGAGGCTGAAGAGCGCGTAGCAGCAGCCCGCCGACAGAACAATGATACACTCTTAGTGCTGGCACTGGCAGACTGCGCTTATTCGCGCTGGGCTGCCGAGCCGTTGCGTGGCATAAGCGAGGCACAAGAAGCGATTACTCTTGCCGAGCGTATCAAATTTCCGCGTGGCAAGGCAAAGGCGCTAGTTGCGTTGGGGTGGTGTCATTATGTACGCTCTGAATATGTGGAAGCAATGAGGGCTTCATTACAAGCAGAGCAAGCCTCCGAGGAGTCTGGAGACAATGCTACGCTTGGGCTGGTCTATCAATATCGTGGCAATTTATTCCGTCGTGTGTACAAAGATACGGAGCGTTCGAGGGCAGAGCATTTGCGGGCGTTGGCGTTGATGGGCGCTCCTGCGTCATTGCCCGATAGTTCGCTATTGGCTATTCTTTGGCTGGATATTGGTGTTGACGAGCGACTACTCAATAAACCA
>JAAFHM010000595.1 GCA_013298375.1 Ignavibacteria bacterium
TGGAACGTCGTCAAAGATGCCGTTCCGTCGCTCAGAAAACTTGGTTTCACAGCACTCTGGCTGCCGCCGATGAGCAAGGCGGGCAATGTCGGCGGGCAATCCATGGGCTACGACCCTTACGATTACTACGATTTGGGAGAGTTCGACCAAAAGGGCGGCATTCCGACGTGGTTCGGCACGAAAAAAGACCTTCAAGCGCTCATCAAAACAGCGCACGACGTTGATATGCAAGTTTATGCCGACCTTGTGCTAAATCATAACAATGGCGCGGATGCGCAAGAAGTCAACCCTCTGACGGGAGAAAAGAACTGGACAAAATTTGCCCCCAAAAGCGGAAAATTTCCCCGCGACTGGGAAGCATTTCATCCCTCGTCCTTCCGCACCCACGATGAAGACCCCTTCGGCGGTATGCCGGATTTATGCCATTACAATCCTTACGTGTACGGGGAGTTTCTGAAATTTGCTCGTTTCCTTGTTGAGGAAATGGGATTTGACGGCTTCCGTTATGATTTTGTCAAGGGATTTGGCGTATGGATTATTGATGCGATTCAAGGACAACGCTACACCAAAGACGGCAAGCCCTACAAACCCTTCGGCGTGGGTGAGTGCTGGGATAACAAATCCGTGATTGACGATTGGCTCAACCGCGTGAATGCTACCTCCGACAACCCTGTCCGTGCCTTCGATTTCCCACTGCGCGGGCGTTTGAAAGATATGTGCGATACGCCCGGCTGGTCACTCCGTAATCTGCCTCATCCCGGAACCCTAATGACAAGCCGTCCGACGGATGCCGTGACCTTTGTCGAAAATCACGATATTGTCCGCGATCATCCTATTGTCAACGACAAACTGATGGCGTATTCGTTTATTCTCACCCATGAGGGCTATCCGTGCGTCTTTTGGCAAGATTATTTCACGTGGAAATTGGCAAAAGAAGGTACGCCGAACGGCATTGCGGCTTTGGTTGAAGCACATCACCAACACGCTGGCGGCATGAGTTCGGTCATTTATCTGGATAATTCGCTCTACATGATGCAACGAAGCGGCTGGGATGAGCAAAAAGGGCTACTCTACGTCTTGAACAGCAAACCAACCGCAGAAGGCTGGAATGGCGCTCGCGCTCAAACACGCTGGCGCAACACGACGTTCAAACCTATCGCGTGGACAGAAAACGCCGACGGCGCTCCAAAAGTACAGGTCACCGATGGAAGCGGACGCGGTGAGTTCTGGGCACCGCCCCGTGGTTATGCGGTCTATATCCCCGAAGAGGCATAACTATAACCGTTGTCTTATTGTCATTTGAGGAGGAACACACCATGGGACGCAAGATTTTATCCGTATTGGCAGGTCTTATTGCTGCAATGGCGACATTTTTCATTATTGAGCAACTAGGACATTCTATCTACCCAGCACCCGCAGGGCTTGATTTTAAGGATGCCGCAGCAGTAAAAGCATTTATGGACAGCCGACCAATCGGAGCGTATTTGCTTGTTCTGGGCGGATGGCTGCTCGGAACGCTCGAAGCAGGCTTTATTGCACAAAAAATTTCGCGCGAGACCGCCAATACCCTCCCGCTTATTCTGGGAGGCATTTTAACGGCTTCGTCGGCACTCAATTTCTTTCTCTTACCGCATCCCGTCTGGTTTGTGGTCGTTGGCATTATCGTCTTTATTCCCATGGCTCTTGTAGGCTGGAGATTTTCTCAGCGCTTTAGTTCGTAATCTTGCCATTTTTTGATTATTCAAAACTCGTATCTAGTCAGGTAGGCGTTTTGCTCTTTTGTTAAAATCTGGGCCAAAACTTGCAATAAGCTCTGAAAATTACCTGATTTTTTACGATTCCTATTGCCGTTTTTACAAAATCATCTAAGTTTTGGAGAAATTGGAATAATGACAATAGAAAAAGTATCGAAATTTATCAAAAAACGCCAATATTTAGACCTGACCAGTTACCAAAACTCAACATTCAGAACTCAACACTATCTTATAATCTAGTTTTTGCGCCCATTTCACCGCTATTATGAAATCATCTGTCAGTACCAATCTTGAATCCCTTCTGGCAAGCGCACAAAAGCAGGAACGGCGTATCGTCGGGCTTATGAGCGGTACGTCGCTTGATGGTTTGGATATTGCGCTCTGCCGCATCTCTGGCTCCGGCGGCGAAACAAACGTTGTGGTGGAGCGTTTTAGAACCGTTTCCTACTCCGACGACATCAAAAATGCGATTCGCAGTGTTTTTGCCAAAGAGCAGGTTGATTTTCAGCATCTTACGCTACTGAACGCATGGATAGGGCGCTTGCATGGCGGCATGGTCGCTGAGAGCCTTCGGGCATGGGATATTGACCCCGATGAGATAGATTGCATCGCCAGTCATGGGCAAACCGTCCTGCACGCACCGCGCTCACTGCATAAAAAGTATGATTTTCCCGAAGGCGGATTCCCGAATGCAACGCTTCAAATCGGCGATGGCGACCATGTTGCCGTGTCGTCCGGCATTATCACATTGAGTGATTTTCGTCAAAAGCACGTTGCCGCAGGCGGCGAAGGCGCTCCATTAGCGGTCTATGGGGATTATTTTATGTTTTCCGAGCAAGGCGAAAATCGCATTATGCTCAATCTGGGCGGCATTGCGAATTTCACCTATCTGCCCGCAACGCTTGATGCAGGGGCGATTTTCACCACTGACACTGGTCCCGGAAACACAATGCTGGATGCTTACGCACGGCGAATGTACGGCAAAGCCTTCGATAGCAACGGTTCTATCGCATTAGCAGGACGCTCAAGTGAACGATTGCTGGCGGCACTCAAAAATCATCCCTTTTTTGATGCACCCTTTCCGAAAACAACCGGACCGGAACTCTTCAACATGGCGTATTTAGACGGTGTTGCCGCCGACCATCGTGTTTTTCTCAGCGCTATGCCCGCAGAAGATGTCATGGCGACGCTTGTACGCTTTTCGGCGGAAACGGTTGCCGATGCTGTTAAACGCTCATTTCCTTCGGGTAACGAACAATTCCGTGTCTATATGAGCGGTGGTGGGGCGCATAACCCGGCATTAGTGGCAGCTCTCAAGGAGTGTTTGCCCGATGCTCACTTCGGCACAACCGATGAACTTGGCATTGCGGGCGATG
>JAAFHM010000149.1 GCA_013298375.1 Ignavibacteria bacterium
AAAAGAGTATCAGCATCTTCTGTAATTGCAGAAACGTAGTCGGTACGGTACATACAAGGAATCAATACTGTAAAAATTGTTGGTTTTATTCTGCAAGATAACGAAATTATTATCAAAACGGTATAATTGCACGACTATCTTTTCAATTTGGTTAAAATACTGCTTGGATATTGTTAGCATGGCTCTTTAAAAAACATAAGAACAATGGAAAATTTCACTATGCAAAAATCACCAAAAACAAGGATTTGTATGCGTTTAGCAAAATTTTTTGTCTCCTTCGCTCTTACAATCTGGGTTGCTATATCTGCTTGTCAGCCAATTAGTGGACCAATACCACCAGATTTTAACTTTACACTTGATAGCGCTTCAATAAATGTTACGCAACGGTATCAAAATTTGATGATTACCTACACGCGAAACAATCAACTTGATTCCGTACCCGAAATTACATTTATGACAAGAGAAACACAGATGAGAAAGTCGGTAAATATTGTGCAAGCATATAGGGTTTTGGAAATTGCCACAAGTTATAATGTTGCTCGGTTTGAGGTAAAAACCCCGAATCGTTCACTTGGGATAATTACTCTCACCTTGGAAGCTGATAAAACAAGGTTTTATGGCTATAAAATTCGTGAGGTTATGTTCAACAATACCGTATTGCGCCCTCGCACGGATTTATCAGAATATTCTTTTGACTTTCCTATCAACTAGAGGTTGGTCGTGGGGTTTGAGTTCGGTAGCGGCATTGTTCGTTCATCGTACATTTGCGTGTTGGCTTGGGCGCAGAGACACTAGCCAATGTAGGTACAATAATTCAAGTGCAGTTTTTTTCATCATCAAAACCGCCATTGCTCGCGCCTCAAGACTCATCGCGCAACATTTGCCCAAATGCCGCTTCCAAGTGCAATGCTTGCCATTTGGGAGCTAATGCTGCTTGAAGTTTTGCGGTACTGAGGGAAACATCACGCACACGGGTTGTGTAGGCGGGAATATCGTCCATCGTGCAGGCAACAATGCCACTCGTGTCCAGTCCCGACACCGCAGCATAGCGCTGGACGAAACTCACACGGTCTATGCGCTCCGCGCCGCCACAGTGGTAGATATTACCGTAGTTTTTTGTTTCCAAAAGCAGGAGAATGGCATCAACAATATCGGGGATATACGCCGGGGTGCGGAATTGGTCGGTAAAGAGTGTTGGTTGTTTGCCGCTTTTGAGCGCATCAAGGGCAAATTGTGGGAATCCGTTTGCCCACGCCACACCGCGCCCAAACATGAGCGCGGAACGAAGAATAATCCACTTTCCAAACGATTGTTCCTGAAGAAAACGCTCGGCTTCTATCTTGGTTTTGCCATAGATAATCGTTGCATTGAGCGCGTCCGACTCTGTATAGAAGCCGTCTTCCAGAACATTTTTCTCGCCATTAAAAACAAGATCGGTAGAAAGATACACCATAGGGATTTGATGCGCCACCGCCACAGCGGCGACGTTCTGCGTTCCGAGAACATTGATGGAATATGCGGTATCGGGGTCTTTTTCGCAAGCAAGCGGTGCTGAAAATGCGGCTGCATGAATAACGGCATCAGGCAGATAATCCGCAAAACAGGCTTCAATAGAGGCTTTGTCGAGGACATTTAACTGCGCGGGCTGTTGCTGCGCCGATGCGGGATAGCTCTGCGGTGCGGATGACGTGCTAATCGTCGTAATTCCTCGTTTGTGCAGATGCAGTGCCGCATTCCAGCCAAAAAAGCCCATTCCGCCCGTGATGAGAATGCGTGAAAATGCGTTGGAGGGAGCGGTTGTCATATTTTCATTAGTTTTCGGTGTATGAGTAATTGCCATCATCAGAAAAAATCCGTAATTTGTTGCGCAAGTCACTTTTAACGAATTTGGATATACCATGAACGCCCCCGAAACACGTTCCGAAGCGCCCCAGACAATGCCAGAGCAGGAATTCCCTCTCCGCATGGATTTCTATTGGCAAGCGATTGCGGTGTACGCTTTGGCTCTTATTTGCTATGCTCTTATTCGAGGAACGGTTTGGGATGGCTCTATTACGCTGACCTTGCGCGACCCGATTGTGGTTGTTTTGGGCGTATTGGTGCTGGGTTCGTGCTTGTGGTCGTTGGGGAATTGGTTCATGCGCCGTTCTATCGTTGTCGGCGATGCATATATTCGCTTTACCAATCGTTTCCGTTCGCGCACCTTTCAACAGACGGATATAGATGTTATCTCCATTGGCAAGCAAAAAATACTCAAAGTGCGCGGCGTGTATAAGTTAGTGAAAATTCGCCTTCGCAGCCGCCGTCGCCTTCTGCGCATCCGCCCTTCTCTCTATCAGCATGAGCAAGAATTAGTGCAAACGCTCATTGCCCTTAAACGCCGCATTGCCGCACGGTAACGTGCTTGGAGGCTTTATGATGTACTTTTCCGTGATTCGTCTTATGGCTTGCCTTGTTCTGGCTGCCATGCCCGCTTGGGCGCTGCAAACCAGCACCATGCGTAATCTTGATCTTTGCGATTCGCTTGTTCAGATTTCATCGCGCAGAATTGCCAAACAACTCCGCACTCCGCTTTTTCCTCAAGACACGCTCCACATCAGCATTGTTGCCCACGAAGGAGCATGGATGCTGGAGAATGCGCTTTTCGCCCATATTCCAAAAGCCAAGCGTTTTCGCGCTCTTGATAGTAATGTTTTCCGCGCAAAACTCACCGTTCGGATTGCCGACCTTTCGACCCGCTATTTTGCTTGTGCTGGTAATTTTGATGCCGTTGCCCGCGAGATTTCTTGCGTTCTTGCTGCCAATGTGGAAACGCGCGATGGTACGATGCAGACATTGGAACAGGTGACGGAGCAGCGCCGCGACACGGTTTCCCGCCAAAGCATTCCGCAACTGGAAAGCAAACAATACTCATTTGCGGCGGCAAATCTGCCGGAAGCCACTCCCAATCTGTGGAAACAGGTGATTGAACCTGCCATTGTTATACTTGCCGGGGCACTTGTTGTGGCGCTGTTTTTTCTTGTTCGGACGATGTAGAGAAAGTCCGTAAAGGGATTACTGGCTCAATGGATTCTTCGGCGAGCTACTCAACAACGTATCGGCATCATAGCCTTTATCGCCAATAGATACACTCGGGTCGGTAAGTGCCAACAATTTCATGAGCATGAGAAATATCGGCATATTGCCCCAGCGTAAGAAAAAAGCAGTTTCCGCATCTGCTACACCACATTGAGAGCCTCACTGGGAAGCGAGACCCTCAAACTAATCACGTTACTGAGCCTTGATTTACTTTTTCTGCTCCGTCTTTGCGGGCTGCTGCCCCGCCGCATTGAGTGTTTGAGCAGCATGGAGCAGATTCGTCATAATGCGGTATGCGCCCCCGACTCCTGCCGGAAGCTGACGAAACCACGCATAGCCTGTGTAAATAAACGCGCCTTTGCCATGCCGTGCCAGCAGCATTCCGCCTTTTTTCTCAGTGTCTCCGGCATCATTGCAGGAAAAAAGCGATTCGTAGCGGTCATCCCATTTGCTGGCGAAATACAAACCGCGTTCCTGCACCCATCCGTCGAAATCCTGCGGCGTAATCACATTTGGCTCGTTGAAAAGAGGATGATTGGCTTTCAATATTTTTACTGTCGCATCTTCTTCGGTAACGCGGTCACGGGAAAGCGTGAATGGGTAAGGACCAATGCTGTCCGTCACCAAGCCCGATGAAAGCTGGTATTGAACAATCATCGTGCCGCCCGCAGCAACATACTCCATCAAACGGCGATATTGCTGGCGAAGGCGTGGACGGGCATTGTCGTTATAGACGCGGATACCGCTCACAATCGCATCGTAGCGCGACAAATTCCCTGTTTCGATTTCATCATCGGAGAGCATCGTCACCGCAAAGCCGCATTGTTTCAGGTATTCTGCCACGTCGTCGCTTGCGCCGTCAATATAGCCAATCGTTTTGACCGTTTTTCGCAATTCCATCCGAACCAGACGTGCCTTCGCGTCGGGGAAAACGGTTTGTGCGGGAATGTGCGTGTAGGAAATCGTCGTCATACCCTTGCTGACGGTCGTGGTGGCTGTTGTGCCGACGCTTGCCTCGGCAACAACGTATTCATCGGGGTTTACTGACACAAGCGGTGGTTTCACGCTGAAAACCGCCCGCACTTCGTCGCCTTTATTCGTCAGTGTAAAAGGAACGTTTTCGGGTGTGGCTTTCCAGCCTTCTGGCAAGCGCAGACGCACTGTTCCGACGGCTTTTGGAGTGTTTGCTTGCACCAACACACTCACTTCTTTGCTTGCGGAATCAGCAAACACAAAAGCGCGCTGTGGGAGATTGAGCGCAACAGCCGGAGTAACGGCAAATGGACGATATAATTCCCCTAATACACGGTCAGTACGGCGGTGCAGCACGGGAGCCGTAAAGGTGATTTCCTCATTGCCAATGACGACGACGAATGAAACTTCCAGCGCGGGCTTATTTTCGGGCTGACCGATAAGTGTTTGGTCGGCAACCGTAAATACGCCCTTTTCCGGCGGACTTTGCAGCCAATAGGGTTGCGAAAGCGGCGTGGAAGCGGGTATAGTTTTCGTAACAGTGATAGTTTGGAATTTACCCATTTGAAGCGGTTTACCGATAATCGAATCGCCGGAGAATGGGAATAATACGCGCTTGAGCATAATGCTTCCCACGGTGCGGCTGACAATCGAAGCAGCAATGCGGACTGTGCCGCCCGGAACGCCGGAAAAGCCCGTCTCGCCTTGCTGAGGCTGGTTTTGGGCGATTGCCTCAATCCACATTCCCGACGCGGAGCGCATGACTTCAAGAAGTTCTTTGCGCTTTTGCGGAATCCAATAATCTTCGCCCGTGGCTTTCTGCACATCGTTCATGGCTTTGTAGGCTTTTGCCAGTGTCGGCAGAATAGCGGCGGGGTTTTCCGGTTGGAAGGCTTTTCGCGCTTCATCCAAAAGTTTGCCAATTTCTGCGCCGCCTTTGATGCGGCTCCACGTCATGTCCACGCCGGAGAAAATATCGCCCTTTGCCGAATCGCCCGCCAAATGCTCGAAATAATTGATAGCCTCGCCACGCAGCGCACTTACACCAAAGCCTTGACTTTTGTGCATAGAGCGGCTTTCGGCGGCAAGTTCGGTGGCGGATTTGCCCAAAAGCGAGTTGTAGGCGCTCAGGTCTATGGTCGGGTATTGGGCAATATTCGCATTGCCACCGTTTGCTTTGCGTGCTTCAATAATCGGCAACCACGCATTCCAGAGCAAACGTTTTGCTTGCCAAACTTTGACGAATTTGAGTTGTTCGGGAAAACGATTCGGGTCTCCTGCGGCGGCAAAGGCTTCGCCCGCGAGAATCGCCGAAGCAGTATGATGTCCGTGTCCGCCTTCACCTGTTGTTGGGAAGCGCGTTACAATCACATCGGGGCGCATTTTACGGATTGCCCAAACAACATCAGCTAGGACACGGTCTTTGCCCCAGATTTTGAAGGTTTCATCAGGTGTTTTGGAAAAGCCAAAATCCAGCGCCCGTGTAAACATCTGTTCTCCACCGTCAATCCGCCGTGCTGCCAAGAGTTCTTGTGTGCGGATGATGCCCAACAGTTCCGATTGTTCGCTGCCAATAAGATTCTGCCCGCCGTCGCCCCTCGTCATGGAGAGATAGGTAGCGCGAAAAAGTCGCTCATTGGCGCAATAGGCGATAAATGCGGTATTTTCATCGTCGGGGTGCGCAGCCACGTAGAGAACGCTTCCGAGGGTGTTGAGTTTTTTCAGGGCATTTTGGAGTTTAGCAGCATTCAAAACTTCTGCGGGTTGTGCCGAAAGAAGGGTGCTGCAAGCAAGAAGAAAGGCGCAAATAGACAGATAGCGGGTCATAATGGTGGAATATCGTAAAGTGATGAAGTTGATAATTTCAAAAGTTGTTCTAAAAGCTCGTTTGCCAAGCCTTTGCTGATGCGGGTTTCGATGAGTGCGTGTGCGGGATTGCGCGGACAAGGCTCTTCGAGAGAGAAATGCGTAAGCGGGCAATAGTTTTGTGCTGGATTCCACTGGCAAGGAGATTCTCTCGTGAAGAGCGTTTGAGGGTATTGCTTGTAGGGAACATTCCAGCAATGGCAAGGGTCGGGAAGGATAGAAATGGTCGTGGGATTGTGAGAAAAAGCCCCAGCAATATTGGCAAGGTCTTGAACTTGAAAAACCAACGCCTTGACGAGATATTTTTCCGGCGGAGCATCAAGATCGCCTCGCCAAATTGTCCATAACTGATCCAACGTGATATGCGAAATGCGGCTTACCGATGTATTTCCATCTCTCCGAAAGACCTGTGAAGCCCGTATTATTCCCGTTGTCGGGTCAATATCTGTACTCATAATGGCACGGGCAAGAAATTCGTCAGGTCTGAGAGCATCAAGCGGGGAGGTCATGCGCAAAAAGAGAACGGAGATAGGGGACAAAAAGTGGTATATCGCCAGGGGCAATAGAGCGCTCTTCCTGTGTTGCTTGATAATAAAACTCAAGGGAATTATCGGTGCATTCCACATCAATCCGTTTACCTTCTGCATCGCTCCAAGACAGGGCTAGAAAGCCTTCTTCGGTCATAAACATTGATGGTATTGGTGCTGTTTGCAAGACATCGGCGAAGAGTTGTAATCGAAAGAGTCCTGAAATTGATAACGGCTGCCCCGCACCAAAGCGCCATCCGGGACGATAGTCCGCAAATTCTCGCAAGCGCATTAAGCCGTTTGTGCCAAGAATTGCAAGCGTACTAGCTGAAACATACACCCATACCCTTACATCAGGGGAAGCGGGGTTTCTCGTCGGAATAGCCAAAGCGTCACCCAATTGGATTGAATCGGCTGACAGATCTGCGAAAGCAGTCGTTGGTATAGCTTGAACGGTTGACATAGACGAGAATTGAATAATGAAGCGGTGCCTAGCCAAGCAAATTTACGAAATTCCGCCGAAATTATTTCACAAAATCACCCCAAAATCTCCCGTAAAAACCGCCCCGTATGCGAGGCTTTCACTTTGGCAATTGCTTCCGGCGTTCCGGCTGCAACGACCATTCCACCGCCTGCTCCGGCTTCGGGACCCATGTCAATTATCCAGTCGGCGCATTTCATTACGTCGGTATTGTGTTCGACGATAACGAGTGAATGCCCGCGCTGCACGAGTTCTTGAAAACAGGAAATCAGCTTCGCAATATCGTCGAAATGCAGCCCTGTTGTGGGTTCGTCAAAAATAAAAAGCGTTGATTCGCTGGATTTTTCCTGCAAATGTGCTGCCAGCTTGACGCGCTGCGCCTCGCCGCCGGAAAGAGTTGTGCCGGGTTGCCCCATGCGCATATAACCCAAGCCCACTTTTTGCAAGGTCTCAATGCGAGAAGTGATGCGGTCTTCGCCCTGAAAAAACTCTACCGCCTCATCAATCGTCATGTTCAGCACATCCACGATGGATTTACCTCGCCAATGGATGCTGTGTGCCTCTTTTTTGTAGCGTGTGCCACGGCATTCCTCGCATTCAAGGTATAAATCCGCCAAAAACTGCATTTCAATTTTGACCATTCCGTCGCCTTGGCACGTCTCGCAGCGCCCGCCCGGAACGTTAAATGAGAACGACCCTGCTCGCCAGCCAAGCTGCTTTGAGGCTTGCGTCATGGCAAAAATATCACGGATGTAGTCGAATGCCTTGGTGTAGGTGGCGGGCGTGGAGCGAGGCGATTTCCCGATGGGTGATTGGTCAACCATTTCCACGTGCTGAATATGTTCCCAGCCGATAATGTTGGTGTGCTTGCCGACCGACTGCACGGGCTGACCGAGTTTGCGCAAAAGCCCGTTGTAGAAAACATCGTGAACAAATGTGGATTTGCCAGAGCCGCTTACGCCCGTGACGACGACCATTGTGCCAAGCGGAATTTCTACGTCAATATTTTTAAGATTGTTCTCAAACGCTTCTTTCACAACGAGACGTTTTCCATTGCCTTTATTCCGTATTTTGGGAATAGGAATTTCCATGCGACCCGATAAATACTTGCCTGTGAGCGATTCTTCATGCACCAAAATTTCATCGTGCGTCCCTTGAAAAACAACCTCCCCGCCGCGCTCTCCGGCGCGAGGACCCATATCCACCAGCATATCGGCGCGGCGCATAATGTCTTCATCGTGTTCGACGACAATCACCGTATTGCCCAAATTGCGAAGACGTTCCATTACCGAAATCATGCGTTCCGTATCGCGCGGGTGAAGACCAATACTGGGTTCGTCCAAAACGTACAGCGCCCCGACAAGTGAGGAGCCGATAGAGGTTGCGAGGTTAATGCGCTGCACCTCACCGCCCGAAAGCGTGTGTGCAAGACGGTCAAGCGTCAAATATCCAAGCCCCATGCGGTTCAGGAGTTCTAAGCGCACGGTGATTTCCTTCAAAATCCGCTCGGCGATGGCAGTTTGGTAATCGCTTAATGAGAGACTCGTGAAAAAATTACTCGCTTCTTCGAGTGTCATATTCACAACTGCCGGAATATTTTTCCCGCCAACAAAGGTCTGCCGAGCCGATAGCTTCAGCCGCGAACCGCCGCATTCATGGCAGCGCGTGTAACCGCGATAGCGACTCATCAAGACGCGGTACTGCATTTTCTGATAATTATCTTCGACCATCTGGAAAAAGCCCTTTACACCAGTAAATTTGCCGCTCCCGTTCCAGACAAAATCAAATTCCTCGCGGGAAAGGTTTGTTATGGGCGTGTCGAGGCTGATATTGCGCTTAGTGCCTTCGGCAACGAGTAATTCCTGATATTTTAGGTGCGACGGGGTTTGAAATGGCTGAATTGCGCCATCGGCAAGAGTTTTTTGCTTATTGGGAATCACTAAATCTTCATCAATGCCCATCGTGCGCCCAAAACCTTCGCAGGTTGGGCAAGCGCCAAGCGGATTATTGAAGGAAAAAAGGCGCGGTTGCGGTTCGTCGTAAATAATGCCGCTTGTGGCACATTCGTAGATATTGCTAAATTTTAGGTCGCTTTTGGTGGAGATGTTGCGGACGACACACCGCCCCGCACCTTGCGCAAAGGACAATTCCAGCGAATCGCTAAGGCGCGTCTGCACGTCGGCATCCTCACGAAAAACAATACGGTCAACGAGGACAAACACGTCATTTTTCGCAGTTTTCGAGGGAAGTTTTTCGGTGTTGAGGTCAAGAATAGTATCGCCGTCTTGCAGTACGACGCGGAAAAATCCCTGCTGTTTGATGTTGTCAATTTCGTCTGCAAGTGAGTGTTTATCATGGTTCTGGAGCGGAAAGAGAATATACAGGCGTTCATCGGCTTTGGTGGCGGTGCGAATATCGGCAAGTGCTGATTCGGGTGTGTCTTTGCGAACGAGTTTACCCGAAACATGGCAGTACGTCTCCCCGACGCGACCCCAGAGAAGGCGCATATAATCGTACACTTCGGTCGTTGTGCCGACGGTGGAGCGTGGATTGCGGGAGATAGTTTTTTGCTGGATTGCAATGGCGGGGGGAATCCCCGTGATAACGTCCACGTCGGGCTTATTCATCCGCTCCAAAAACTGACGAGCGTAGGAGGAAAGCGACTCCATGAAGCGCCTCTGCCCTTCGGCATAGATGGTATCAAATGCCAATGACGATTTGCCAGAGCCGCTCACGCCTGTTATGACGATGAGTTTATTTCGTGGCAGGTCAATCGAAACGTTCTTGAGATTGTGCTGTCTTGCCCCGCGCACAGCAATAGTGCGGCGTGGCGAAGGCGTAGAAAGCGCATCAAGAGGCGCATTGGGAGTGGCTTGGGGAGGAGTTTCGGCGAGGGTGGTTTTCACAGCGCGATTGCGGGTTTGTAGAACAAAACGACAAACCCTAAACTTACGGAAAAACTATGGTTTGCCGAAATTATTGTATCAGAAACTTGATGGAATACTGCATTATTCGTAACTGAAATCGGATATGAATGTCCATGAATCACACGAATCTAATTTTTTTGAATAATAATTCTTTCAAATCTCATTATTCGTGAGGATTCGTGCAATTCGTGGATGATTTATTGAGACTT
>JAAFHM010000186.1 GCA_013298375.1 Ignavibacteria bacterium
TATAATTTCTCACTTCTTCGCAATCCCATGAACCGCGATATTACGCATTTGACCAATATTAACATCGGCTGCGGCAACGACATCCGGGAAGATTTTGTGAACCTTGATGTTGCTGCGCTTCCGGGGGTGGATGTGGTCTGCGACATCACCAAATTCCCGTGGAATCTGCCGTCCGACCAATACACCCTTGCCGAAATGATTAACGTGCTGGAACACCTGCCCGACACCATCAAAACGATGGAAGAACTCTGGCGTATTGTTCGCAATGGCGGCAAAGTGGTCATTCGTGTGCCGTACTGGAATTCCATGCACTTCCCCGGCGACCCCACGCACGTCCGCGCTTTTTCACAGCACAGCCTGAATTTCTTCGACCCTTCGACCAAGCAAGGAAAGGAGCGCCCGTACTACTCCACAGCCCGTTTTCATATTGCCCACGTCCATTACTGGCTGCCGCTTGCTCCGGCACGGGAAAAATATTGGGTGAAAATATCGCACCCTTTCCCAAAGCGCATTCTTGCCTTCTTTGCACGGTATTTGAATAATATCATTTGGGCGGTGGAATTTGATTTGATTGCAATAAAATAACTTTTCTCACTTTATTTCTCCATTACTGTGGCTTGTGCAATTTGTACTTCTACGTCATTTACCAATCGGGCTGCTGTCAAAGGAGCGGTCTATGTTGCCTGTAACAACTGCGGTGTGGTCTATCAAAACCCAATTCCTCCTGACTCAGAGGTCGAAGACATCTATAACCACGATGATAGCACGTATTTTGTTAGCGATGCTAAAAATGCTGATTTCCTTGCGGGAGAAGATTGGTTGCGGGGCAGTGCGCAATTTTTTATTGAGCAACTGCAACAGCAGTATAAAGGAAGTCTAGAAACAGCATCGGTGCTGGATTTTGGCTGCGGAACGGGTATTCTCTTGGATGAATTGCAGAAGCGTGGTAGCGGGGCATACACGGGCGTGGAAATGTCGCCGTGGGCTTGTCGTTATGGGCGTGAGCACTTTGGTCTGACAATGCTTAATGAGGATATTATGACAGTGAATTTGCCGCCGGAAAGTTTTGATATTATCGTGATGAGCCATGTCATTGAGCATTTGCCGAACCCACCTGTGATTATCAATCGTTTAGCGACGTTGCTGAAGCGTGGTGGTCTCCTGATGATAGGTACTCCGTATTCGGACTCGCTTGGGGCGCGAATATTTGGTAAACATTGGCTTTACTACTTGCCTAATGAGCATTTGCACCTTTTTAATGATAGGTCAATTCGCCATCTTTTGGAAGCAAGTAATCTCCGTGTTCAATCCGTTGAGCATTATCTTTGGCGAAAGCGTTCCACGCTTGGTGCGCTGGCAAAACTTCCGCTTGGACTTCTTCAAACAACGCTACGGGGCGCGACGCAATTTGTTAGTGCAAAAGATGGTCTTATCGCCTTTGCTCAAAAGCCCTAAATCTTTGTACAGATTGAAGAAAAATGGGGTGCCAAGAAAAAAATAGTGCGTTTGTATTTTGTGTGAATACAGAAATTTCGGATATTTGCAGATTATTTTTGGGAGCGATGCTGTCCGCCCTTATCAGTATTGGGTTTCGTATCGTTTCTCGTTGCCGCAATTTTCCTTTGTAAATACTTCTCCTTATCTCAACCTTTTTTGTGTTACTATGCTTCTCCAATCCTTGAGTCGGCATCAGCGCTTGGCTGTGGTCGTCATTTCCTCTTTTGCTTTGGCGTTCTTCTTTAGTACATTTTCCTCTGCACACGCCTCCGCGCCAACGTGGAAGCGCTTTGGCACACTTCAACAGGCTCGGCATATGTTCGCCGCGTATCCTGTTGGAAGCGGTCAAGCAATGGTTGTTGGCGGCTATACGGGCGCAGCAAGCGGCACGTTTAGTGGTACGCCCGTCGCAAGTTCTGAAATTATTGATGTCGTCAATCGCACCATTAGAGCGGGCGCTTCGATGAATGAGGCACGAGCCGAGTTTGCTTCGGTGCAAATGCTGGATGGAAGCATTGTTGTTTTAAGCGGTGTTTCGTCTGGCGGGAGTCTGACAACAGGCGTGGAAGTCTATAATCCCGCAACTGGGCAATGGCGCAGAGCGGGCAATCTTCTCATCGCACGGCGACAACACACCGTTTGCCAACTGAGCGCAGAAGAAGTTCTTGTCGTCGGTGGGCGTTTGGCAAACTTGAATAGCATTACTGCTGCGGAGATTATGAATATTCGCACGGGTCAAAGTCGTCGTGTTGCGGATTTTCCTTATCCGATAAATTCCGGCGCTTCTGCAATGACCGCGAGCGGTCGCCCGCTTGTTTTCGGTGGGCGTAGTGGCGGCGGCGACAGCTACCGTACTACCGCAGTTTACGAGTATAATGCGTCGAGCAATCAATGGACGGTTTGGGGAAATATGAGTGCTGCCGTCCAATCTGTGGGGCTGTTTCGGCTTTCCGATGGTCGTCTTATGACTTCCGGCGGAACAGCACGAGAGAGTTTTACGCCATTTCTTGGCAATAGAAGCGTTGGGATTGAGTCTGCAACAGGCTTCACAGCAATAGCTGCTATGCAGATTGACCGTGTATGGCATAGTATGGTCGAATGGAATCAAGATTCCATTCTCACTATCGGTGGACTGAACAATAACAACACTTCGACGAGCAGCGTTGATTGGATTAACATTGCCAATAATCAAAGCACCGTCGCGCCTACCATGCCTACCGAGCATTCGCACGGGCAAGCCGTAAGCCTGCCCACACGTGATGCACGAGGAGTTATGCAACCACGTGTGTTGATGATATCCGGCTTTTCGGCAGGATACCGCGAAACGGCTTCTATCGAAATCCTCGACCGCACCGCCGATACCGTTTCCAGCGACCCAAATGCACCCCGTATAACCTCATTTACGCCGCAGTCGGCGGGCTTAGGCGCTTCCTTGACCATTCGCGGGAGTGGATTGAGGGGTGCAACTCGCATCACAGTTGGTGGCGTGGCGGTCTTGGCATTTGTGGTACAGTCCGATAGCGTTATCATTGCCACGCTTGGCGCGGGTGCTAGTGGTGCGGTGCGTGTCACCACACCCGTTGCCAGTGCTGCATTGGAAGGTTTCATCTTTACAACGCCGCCTGTCATCACTGCCTTCACGCCGTCTCGCGCTAAGGTTGGGGCGACGGTGATTATCAGTGGTTCGGGTTTTGTCGGTGCAACAACCGTGAGCATTGGCGGGGTGGCAGCAGAAATTTTCAGTGTGGATTCGGATTCCCGCATTACGGCGGTTCTCGCTGAAGGGGCTTCGAGTGGTGCGGTTGTCGTGCTGACCCGTGGCGGTGAAGCACGGCGGGCGGGCTTTTTGATGGATATACCGCCCGTCATTACTGCCTTGCAAGATAGTATCGCCACGCTTGGCGACACTATCCGCATCCAAGGGCGAAATTTTATCGGTACAACCGAGGTACGCTTTGGTACAACGACGGCTTCCGCACGGGCGGTTTCGTTCCGCGTTGTGTCGGACTCGCTCGTGATAGCGGTGGTGGGAAGCGGCTCGTCTGGCGGTGTGTTGGTCACGACCCCCGCAGGAACGGCGGTGTGGAAAGGGTTTCGGTACTTAGATCAAATGACCAATGTCGGGCAGTTTGGCTATGGAATGTACCAACCAGCGATAGATTCTAAGGGCAATATCTATATTTCTCAGGAAATGCGCGGCGTGTGGAAAATTGAACCCAATGGCAAAGCTGCGATGGTTTTAGGAACACCGAACAGGCTTGCCGGCGGCATTGCTATTGACAGTAACGATAATGTCTTTATTGTTGATAAAGTCACCGACGGCATTGTCGGGACGCGCATTGTCAAACTCACGCCGAGCGGTGCTTTTTCGGTTGTTGCCGAAAGCCCGCTCTTCCAAAGCATATACGGGCTTGTGATGGACAAAGATGGCAATATGTACGCCGTCAGCCACACCAATAACGCCATTGTGAAAATTACCCAAAGCGGTATCGTTACGTTCTTATACGCCGGAGCGCCGCTTGACAAGCCCGTTGGTCTCAATTTCGATAAAAATGGTGATTTACTTATTACGAATTATGGCGGTGCGGCGATTGTTCGCTATTCTATGTGTAGCGGTCAGACAAGTGTGGTGTATGACGGCGCGGCTATTCGGTTGCCACACGGCATTATTTCGACCGAGAGCGGTAATATCTATATCGCCGACCACCTTGCCGGAGCAATTTTGAAAATGACACCCGATGGCGGGTTTGAAGAATTTATCGGCAGCAATGCACCATTTCCCCGAAATATTACCCTGCTCCGTCCTACGGGTATAGCACTGACAAAATCAGGCACAATGTACGTGGTTGATTATCAAAATGGGCGCATCGTGACCGCTCCATCCATTGACGAAAAGCCGATTGAGCGTGGCAAAATGGGCAGCCCTCTTGCTATTACGTCCTTTACGCCTACGACCGGAAGCATCGGACAAGTGGTCAATATTCGTGGAATGGGCTTCTCCTGCGGTATTGAAGGGGTTTTTGTCGGTGGTGCGCCTGTGCGAACCTTCCGCCTTGTGTCCGATTCGCTCATTGTGGCAACCGTTGGCAATGGTGCAACAGGCGATGTGAGCGTCGTTACGGAGAACAGTACCGCCCGTTTAGCTGAATTCAGATTCATCGGCACAACCTCCGGCAGCACGACCAATCCGATGAATCGCATCCCACCGCAAATTCTTTCTTTCACCCCCAACGCCGGCACAAGCGGTCTGCGGGTGACGATTCTGGGACGAGGATTTCTTGGGACAGTCGGGGTGCGATTTGGCTCTACGTCGGCTTCGGTGGCAGCATCATCGTTTACGGTTGTTTCTGATTCCGTGATTATTGCGGTTGTTGCTAATGGTGCTTCGGGAAGCGTTTTTGTTGCGACAGCCGTCGGAATGGCTTCACGCGAGGGTTTTCGCTTTATCCAGCCGACGGCACTCATCGGGCAGTTTGGTTATGGAATGTATTTACCCGTTATTGATTCAAAGGGCAATATCTTTGTCATGCAGGAATTGAAGGGTTTGTGGCGTATCAGCCCCGATGGTCGGTCGGAACTGGTCTATCGCCCCAAAGAGTATATTGTTGGCGGCTTAACGATTGATAAAGCTGATAATCTTTATATGACGCTGGACACGGGATTCCAAATTCATCGTTACAGCCCCAATGGTGAATCTTCATTGTTCTGTAAGCATCCGTTGGTCAATATGGTAACCGGGCTTGATATTGATAAAGATGGTAATTTGTATGGTGCTGCATTTGGGAATAATAGCATTATTAAAATCAGCGCCGATGGTAAGACGGTCACAACCCTCTACAAAGGCTCACCTTTGAACGGACCCGCCAATGTTGCCCTAGATAATGACGGAAATCTTATCGTTGCAAACTATGGTACATCTCCTTCATGGAAAGGGAGCATCGTGAAAATCACTCCTTGCGGCGAAGCAAGCGTTATTGGCGAAGGGTCGCAATTCCGCGCTCCATATGGACTTGCGGTAGCAGAAAGCAGGAATCTGTATATTGGTGGTTACTTGTCAAAAAATGTTATCAAGCGCACTCCGCAAAACCTTTACAGCGATTACAGTAGCGCCAATACACAATCTACGCAGGTTTTGCCTCTGCTTGAGCCTGTCGGTGTCGCCATTTCTCCCGAAGGCTGGATGGTTGTTGTGGATTACAAAAATGGCAGTGTTTGGCGCGTTGCCGACACTGGTGAAAAGCCCCTGAACCGCGATAATATTACGATGTCGCCTGCAATTACCACCTTCACCCCCACAACTGGAACCGTCGGGCAGACTCTCACGATTCGTGGAACACGCTTTGCTTGCGGGGTTTCGCGTGTGTCGGTCGGAGGCGTTGCCGTGAGAGCATTTTCAGTGGTGTCGGATTCACTCATCGTTGCAACCGTCAGCACGGGTGCAACGGGCGCGGTCAGCATCACAACGCCTCTTGGAACGGTTTCGCGTGAGCGCTTTGTCTTTCTTTCGCCAAGCACAACTAATCCAAGCGTCGTCGTGACTACACCGACCGTGACGCTTCTGCCGCCAACAATCACCGCCTTTACGCCAACGCAAGGTACATCGGGAACGCTTATTAGCATCATCGGAAGTGGCTTCAAAGGCGTAAACACCGTTCTTTTTGGCTCTGCGACTAATGCCACACCTGCCGCATCCTTCCTTGTGCGCTCGGATTCCTTGATTATCGCAACACTCGGTGTTGGGGCAACAGGCAGCGTGACGGTTATCAGCACAACGGGCATTGCGACTCGTCCGGGCTTTGTCTTTCTCTTTCCAACCGCTCCTGCCGCAACCACACCGACCGTTGTTGTCACGCCACGCCCCGATAGCGTTGGTGTTGTACCACCAACGATTACGAGCATTGTGCCATCCTGCGTTGCGGGCGGAACGTTGCTGACGATTACCGGAACGGGCTTCCGGGGCAGACCGGAAGTGCGGTTCGGGCGTTTAGCTTCCGGGACAAATGCTGCACGATTGGTGCTTTCCGCATCCGTCGGCGTTGTTTCGACAACACAGATTGTGGCTGTTGTGCCGAGTGGTTTGGTAGCGTTCACGGGATTGCCAAGCGGTTCGCGGGAGTTTGGTGTCAGCGTCAGTACGACAAGCGGCACTGCTACGCGCTCCGGCTTGCAATACGTCGAGACGCGCCCCGCAATTAACGCCTTTTCGCCATCTTCCGCCACACGCGGCGACAAACTCTTTATCGTCGGACAGGGTTTCACCTGCCTTAGCGATGTGCGCGTGGGTGGCAATACGGTTGCTTCCTATCAAGTTGTTTCCGATACGTTGGTGATTGCAACGCTGGGGCTGACTACGAGCGGCACGGTGCGGGTTGTCACACCGACGGGCGTTGCAGAAAGCGGCGGTTTTGTCTATTCCGTCTTCCCGCTTTCGCTGTTGCCAAGCATTACGAGCTTTTCGCCGACTGCCGCAAGAGTTGGTCAGACGGTGACCATTACGGGGTCGAATTTTAGCGGTACAATGACGGCTGGCGGAGCATTTACAACGACGTTTGTGAGTTTGGGCGGCGTTTTGCTGCCATTTACGGTTGTGTCGCCAACGCAAATAACTGTGCGGATTCCATCGGATTTTGCACCGACAAACACGGATGTTCGTGTCGGTACACCCGGCGGAAGCGTCTCGGCACAAGGATTTACCTTCATTCCTGAGCCGATTATCACATCTTTCACCCCTGAGCGTGCAAGTACGGGAACCGTTGTTTTGATTTCGGGACGGAATTTCACGGGAACAAACGCCGTGCAGTTCGGAAGCGCTCTGGCACAAGCATTCACGGTGCTTTCCGATACGCTCATTCAGGCGGTTGTTGGCGACGGCGCAAGTGGCGACGTGCGCGTGACGACGAATAACGGCACGGCAACGAAATCGGGCTTTATTTTCGTTATCCCGCCGCCATTTATCACGAGTTTCACACCGACGCTTTTTGCAGCATCAGGCAATATCACCATTTCAGGGCGTAATTTTGCCGGAAATGGCTACACAACACAGCTTGTCCTCATTGGAAATGTTGCCGGAACGATTGTTTCGGTCAACCCAACAACACTCGTTGTTCGCGCTCCGGCAATGATAAACAGCACCACCATCACGGTCATAACGCCTGGAGGCACGGCAAATGCTTGTTGTTTGACGATGCCGCCCGCAATGATGCCGATGTTGCCACAGCCGCCACGTATTTTGGGCTTCTCGCCCGCGTCGGCTGGCGTTGGCACTGCGGTCACGATTCGCGGTGAGAATTTCACGGGCGCAAGCGATGTACGCTTTGGTGGCGTGACAGTCGCTTCCTTCCGCGTGGTATCGGCAACGGAAATTCAAGCCGTTGTGGGTGCTGGTGCGACGGGTGAAGTGAGTGTGCGCACCCCAGTCGGTGCGGCGACGTTTGCGGGCTTCACGTTTATTGTGCCGCCGCAGCCTATTATTACGGGCTTCTCTCCGGCAACGGGTGCAATGGGCGATACGGTACGGGTTCGCGGTCAATACCTCCAAACCGTTTCGGCATTTACCATTCAAGGCGACCCTGCTATTACGGTCAATGCTACGTTTACGACGAGTGGCGATACACTCGTGACGGCGGTGCTTGGCGCAGGGCAGAGTTTCTCCTTGGGAACAATTAATCTCCGCACACTTGGCGGAACGGCGCGTGCTACGGGCTTTACGTTCATCGCCGCGCCCGTCATTACGTCATTTTCGCCAACGATTGGCGGCATTGACGACGCGATTGTCATTAACGGTGCGGGTTTCGATAATGTTCAATCGGTGGCTTTCGGTGTACCGCCAAATCTTGTGCAAGCAGCGTCCTACGTGGTCAACTCTCCAAGCCGCATCACAGCTCGGTTGAGTACGGGTGCGACGGGAAGCGTTGTGGTCACAACTCGTGGCGGCTCGGCTTCGCGGACGGGATTTGTCTTTGCTCCCGTACCAGTGATTACGCGCTTTGCACCAGATTCTGCCCGTGCGGGCGAGACCGTGCGCATCGTGGGAAGCGGCTTCTTGAGCCAATCGGCGGTGAGCGTTGTGAATTTTGGTGGTGTTCGCGCTGCATCATTCACCGTTGTTTCGGATAGCGTCATTACGGCTATTCCGGCGCAAAC
>JAAFHM010000665.1 GCA_013298375.1 Ignavibacteria bacterium
CCAAGAAACTTAACCACACGGCATTAAAATCAAAGATATACATTTCCGCTTTGAAGCGAGCTTTTGAAGAATTGAGAACTCTTGAACCTATTCAGCTTCAGAACCTCGCTGCGTAAGGTGAGTTATTCACGTATTTTTGAACGATTCCCAAGCACGAGCAGTTGCCAATAAAAAAGGCGTAGAGACCTGATATGATATGGTTTCTACGCCTTTGTTTTGTTTTGAAATTCTATGCCACCGCAATCGTTGCCTTTGCGTTTTCTATCGCATTTTACCTCGTTTTTTTGCAAATTGTAGTGCAGTAAACTCAGCAATAATCACGTCTCATCTCCTCAAATGGAACGCAGCTATGGAAGCCATAACACTTGATGTTTCCGCGATTGGCGGCTTGACCGATGACGAGTTTTTCAACCTTTGTTCATCCAATAGAATGCTTCGGATGGAGCGCACTGCAAAAGGAGAAATCATGCTCTTACACCCGACCGGTACAGGCTCCGGCTATCGCAATAGCGATTTAACGGCACAATTAACGTATTGGAACAAACGATACCGCTTAGGCATGGTTTTTGATTCCAGCGCCGGTTTCACGCTGCCAAGCGGAGCAGTGCGTTCACCCGATGCCTCGTTTGTGCGCCAAGAGCGTTGGGATGCGCTTTCTGAGGAAGAGCAGGAGAAATTTGCTCCCATTTGTCCCGATTTTATTGCAGAATTACGCTCCAAAAATGATAGCCTTTTAAGTTTGCAAACGAAAATCCACGAAGAATGGCTGGGGAACGGCTGCCGTTTGGCATGGCTGATAGACCCGTTTGACGAGATTGTGTATATCTATCGGCAAAACGGCACGGAATCTCGCGTCGAAGGTTTTGACAACACGGTTTCGGGTGAAGATGTTTTGCCGGATTTTGTTTTAGAACTGCACGATTTACGATAAAAAAAGGAATATACTATGACAGCAACACTAGAATATACGCCGCTTGCAGACACTACGCTGCAAGACAGTATGCCGCCCCGCACTCTGGCGGAATATCTCGCCATGCCCGACGGTCCGCCGTACTACGAATTTATCAACGGAATTGCTCATTTTATGGCTTCTCCCACAACTTCACATCAAGAATGCTTAGGCGAATTATACACCGAAATGAAAGCATTCGTCAAAAAACATCAACCCGGCAAAGTCTTTATTTCGCCGCTCGACGTGTATTTGAGCGATGAAGAATACTATCAACCCGATATGCTGTTTGTCTCTAACGAGCGCAAAAGCATTATTCAAGAACGTATTCACGGTGCGCCGGATTTGGTGGTAGAAGTGTTGTCGTCGTCCAATGCCTACAATGATTTAAGCCACAAAAAGCGAATGTATGAAGAATTTCGTGTGCGCGAGTATTGGATTGTGGACCCGTTGGAAAAGTCCGTGGAAATCTTGTTCAACACCGAGAATGGTTTTCAAATTGCATCGAAAGCATACGCCAAAGGCATGGTGCAATCGCAGGTTTTACAAGGTTTTGCTGTGGATGTCGAGCAGCTTTTTGCTGAGTAAGTTCTTCAATTTTTCCTGAACAATGGAGGCGTTATGACCGAAGAAACAGATATCATGGGTAACGAGGTTCAAGTCAAACCCGAAGCGCTCTACGAGGGCTTATCAATGCCTGTGGAAGATTTTCTTGAATGGAAGCCCACACACGCCGACGGCTGGAAATATGAGTGGGACAACGGAATACTTATTGCTGAGGAAGAAACCATGAACGCCTATCAACTGCTTATTTTTGATGCCATTGTACGTGCATTTACTCAGACCCCCGAATATGCTGCCGGAGCAGCACTGATGCCCGAAGCACGGTGCAAATTTGAAAAACTCGGTCGCGCTCGGCAGCCCGATATTGCGTACTTCACGCAAGCACAAATGAAATTGGGCGCTTTGGGCGAACATCCTGTTCCCGCCTTTGTTGTGGAAGTTGTTTCCACACACGACAATGGCAATGAACTGGAAAAGAAGTTAGGTGATTATTTTTCCGTCGGCGTTCAAACGGTGTGGTATGTCTATACCGACTTGGAAATTGTCAGAGTGTATTCCTCGCTGCGTCAGGGCGTGTACTGCGCCGGAGACGATATCTGCTCTGCTGCACCAGCGTTGCCGAATTTTCAGATGAAATCGGCGAGTATTTTTGCAAAATCATAAATCGTGAGAAACCGCATGGAAACTCGTGAACAACTCCACACGCTGATTGATGAACTGCCAAGCGAGGTCATCAACAATATCATGGACTATATTCTACAACTTGAAACGGCAATGCCCTATCTGCAACAGCAAGAACACGCTATGGAGGACGATGTGCGGCTTGAGCGTAATTTTCAAAAAATTCTGGCAGAGGATGATAATCTTTTGCGGCGTTTGGCACAATAATTTGAAGTTTCGCTATGAAGAAGCAAGGTTTTATCAGTACAGATGAGGTTTTGGCCTTTGTACACGACAAAACTCACAGAGCAAGATTTCATCGTAGCTAGAAAGAAGAAAACCGCTCAAAAAGCGGTAAATTGCGGTGTTCACTCCTCAATCTGCTCCACTTTTCTTACGGTTTTCAATGAACGAAATTACGACTCTGAGCAACGTTTTCCAACACCATCTTTCGTGGGATAAACGTCGGTGCGACTTTGCCGCCA
>JAAFHM010000499.1 GCA_013298375.1 Ignavibacteria bacterium
AATATTCGTGGTGGTGTTATCGAATGGGGCGGTTCGGTGCGGTGGAGCCAAACGGTGCTGCTTTCGGCGGTACACGAAAACACGACCAAACCCGCATCGCAAGGGCAATTCACGCTTGTTCGCAATAGTGAATCCCGCAACCCTTTCCAACGAGTCACTTTCCCAATGCAGACACTCTCCGGCGGAACGCCGTCGCCAATGACGACGACGATTGCCGCCGCGATACCGTGCGGCGTGTATATTGGCACAGACAGCGCATCAGCACTAGAGTTTGAGGAAATGACGGCACGAATTGTCGGCTCACAGCAACGGGTATTTGTAGAGGAAGCACAGGCAGGAAGCGCCTTTGGACGCTTTATTGCGCAGACCAATGGACGAGTTATTCAGCGTATCACCTCTGCGGCGCTCACGGTGATCAGCCCGAATCCCGCACAAAACCTCGTTTCTGTGAAATTTGCTCTACCGAAGGAAACTGCCGTTGTTTTGAGCATGGTCGATGCACGTGGGCAACTTATCAAGACGCTGGCAGAAGGTTGGTTTGAGAGCGGTGAGCATCAGGTAGAGTTTGATGCCAGTGCTGTTCCCAATGGGTCGTATATGATACTGCTACACACCGAGCGGCAAAAGGTTTCGCGCCCCGTACAGTTGATACGCTAATATTTTTGAGCGGTAGCTGGTCAGGTAGTATACTGAAGAAGGGCGAAAAATTCTTCCCGTCCGGCGGCTGAGGAGAATAAATACGCTGCCGTCGGGCGGGTGCTGCGTGTGCAATTCTTATCCATTTTCAGTATCCCGCCCCAGGCGGTTTCTTGACCCGTCTGGCGGGTACTGCAAGAGCGCCCCACTTGCGTTAATGCGCTCCGCCGCCGCCTTGTACCTTCGTTCCCGTCTGTACTTCTTTAACAAATAGCCACAATCCGGCAGAAATTGCTAAGGAAACGCCCGCAACAATGAATATCAAGGATTTATCGGGTGCGGCTTGGATAAATTTTCCAACAAAAAGGCTTGCCGCTAGCTGTGGCAATACTACCGACAAGTTGAAAATGCCCATAAACAGCCCCATGCGGCTTTTGTCAACTTTTTCGGTCATAATGGCAAACGGCAAACTTACAACAGCCGCCCAGCCTATGCCAACGACAACCATCAAAACATAGAGCGAAACAGCGCTTTTGCCCCAAAAGACAATGCCGAAATACCCAATCGACATCACCACCAGCGCCAGCAAGTGCGTTCTGACTCGCCCTAAACGCTCTGCAAGCGGCTCTAGCGCTGTCACGGGAAAAATAAACCCTACTGTGTTCAGCACTGCAAACGAAATAGCGATGACCTGACCAATGCTCTGGTCGTCGGTGTTGGTGGGAAGCACTTGTTTTGCGTAGGCGAACATATAGACGAACATTGTTTGTACGCCGAGCCACGAAAACGCATGGGCAATGCAGATGCGCACAAACTGCCCTAAATCGGTCGTTCCCGTTGGAATCGTTCCTGTATCGGCGGTTGCTTGATGGAGTTCGCGGGATTCTTTGATGAAGAAAATTGGTACGATCGAAAATGCCAGCACTAAAAACACGCCGACGTAAATGAGTGTATAGTTGCCCAACCAAGCACCAATCAGGTACGCAATCACGCCAAACATTCCCGAAATTGTCTGCATCCACGTGTAACCTTTGGTGCGTTTTTCACCTTCGGGCGTAACGTCGGCAATAATGGAGCGCGTCGGGTTAAAACTAACATTGATGGATAAATCAAGCAGTAGAGCGACGGCGATACCGATAAAGAGCAGTTGCGTTGTACCAAGTGCCGCACCAATCACATCCACATTTGGCAGAGCAAAAAGCATTAGTGAGGCAAGAATGCCGCCGATGAGAATAAACGGTCGCCGCCGTCCGCCCCAAAACCACGCATTATCGCTTGCCAGCCCGACAATAACTTGCCCTAATATGCCCGCAATCGGTCCCGAAGCCCAGACAAAGCCGACTTCCTCGATATTGAGGTGATATTTGGTACTCATAATCCAACTCAGCGCGGAAATCTGCACACAGAGTGCGAATCCCATAGCGGTTGAGGGGAGGCTTAAAATGACATAAAACATATTAGTCATTTTGCGTTGCATATCAAGCATAGATGCGCCTTTCAGGGGAATTTGAGAGATGGTGAAAAAACACACACAATGAACACACTGCTCACTGCACACGGGCAAGTGCCGAACACACGGAAAATACACACTTTCGCGGCTCTCTACAAAAAAAATCTGTCAACTTCGCACGTGTTTTTGTAAATTTTGCCAAATTGCTTTTTCATCATTGTTCACTTTATTCTTCAAATATTTATGAAAAAACGCTATTCTCGACTGCGCCGAATTACTCTGGCAATAGCTTGTACGCTGAGTTTGTCGGTGTTTGTTGTCAACTGTTCGGGTGGACTAAATCTCTACGGAACCGATACCGATGCGCAACTTGGTAAACAAATGGACGACCAAATTCGTCAAAATGCTGCGGAATATCCCATTTTCAAGGGAAATCCTGCCGTGAAACAATATTTGCAAACGATGACCAACGAAATTGTAAAGTCCGAACACGTGCAGTATCGCGGACAGTTCCCTTACGTTGTCGAGGTGATTCAGGACGACAAAACTATTAATGCGTTTTGTACGCCGGGCGGCTACATCTACGTTTACACGGGTTTGATGAAGGCTGTTGATAATGAAGCAACGTTGGCGGGCGTGATGGGGCATGAAATCGCTCACGCCGAGCGCCGACACGGCACACAGCGCATGACCAAAGCGTATGGATTACAGATGATAGCGCAAATCGCGCTAGGGCAGAATCCAAGCCAGCTTGCGACGATTGGTGCAAATCTTTTTAGCGGTTTGGCGCTCTTGAAAAATAGCCGCATGGATGAAGAAGATGCCGATGTCTATTCCTTCAAATACTTGCAATCAACGCCGTGGTATCCGGGTTCGATTAAGTTCTTTTTTGAGAAAATCACTGCTGCAAGCGGTAAGTCGCCAGGCGGCTCACAATCAGCTATTGCGAACATTGCCACGAGTGTCGAGCGCTTGCTTTCCACGCACCCACTCCCGCAAGACCGCATAGACGCTACAAACAAGCGCATCGAAGAAGCAAAATTACCGCCACCAAGCGAAGCAAATTTGCGTTCGCAGCCCTACCAGCAAATCAAACGAATGTTGCCCTAAAATCTCCTCAAAACAAAAACGTGGCAAGGCGCATAGAATCGTTCTATGCGCCTTTTCTTTTGTTGAATGTGCGTTGCACTATCGCCCGAAAAGTCACTCGTTCCTGACTCTATGCAATGATATTCCATAGCCATTTGCCCCTGTTTCTCGCCATTCATCGCCCCATCCTGCATTTCACCCCCTGAATCCTACCACTCACCGAAAGCCCTGCAACACCTTCCAAAACCTCGCCGTATCTTGCGTATAGTTACAACGACAGCAACAGTTCTTGGAGAATAATCATGCGAACACCAACACTACTTTTTACGACAGCAGCACTGCTCTTCACTCTGAATGCCAGCATTAGAGCGGCTTCCACAACGAATACCCAACGATCAATGACCGATGCACTAATGCCCAATGACCTCCCAAAGCGTATCATCACTGGGGTTGTCCTGAACGAGCGTGGCGACTCGCTTGGCTACATCAGCGTCAAAGTAAAAGGTACGAAAACGGGCGGTGCTTCTAATTCAAAAGGCATTTTTACACTTGCAATCGACCTCAAGGGCGCACAAACGCTCGCTATCAAAAACCTCGCCTACGAGCCGTTTGAACAGGAAATCACACTTGAGGGCGACACAACCCGCATCACGATT